>NZ_JBAWDE010000072.1:0-37123 GCF_049590575.1 Pseudomonas sp. | reverse complement strand
CTACCGCTATCGGGGGCAAGCCCCCTCCCACCTGGGTTCCTCAGTGTTCCAGAAACCTCAGCGCGGCCCGGAAACCACCAGCATCTGCCCAGGCTTCAATGCCTGGCCGGTGCGTGGGTTCCAACGCTTGAGGTGTTGCATCTCGACGTTGAAGCGCTTGGCGACGGTGTACAGCGAGTCGCCTTTCTTGATTTTGTATTGCACCGGCTTCTTGCTGCTGGCGACTGCGCGGCGGGTGTCCTGCATCACCAGCGTCTGGCCGACCTTGAGGGCCTGGCCGTTAAGCTTGTTCCAGCGTTGCAGGTCATGCACGTCGACCTTGTTCGCCTTGGCGATCAAGGTGAGGTTGTCGCCATTGCGCACCTTGTAGCTGCGGGCACGCCCGGCCACTCGCGCGGTCTCGACTTCGTCGAACACCGGCTTTTTCGGGCGCATCGCCAGCAATTCTTCAGGCTTCATCGCCGAAAGGCTGCTGGTGAGCAGTTGCGCCTTGGAGCTCGGCACCAGCAAATGCTGCGGGCCGTCCAGGGTGGTGCGTTGTTTGAGGGCCGGGTTGAGCTGGAACAGTTCGTCTTCGTCGATTTCGGCCAGCGCGGCGACCCGGGACAGGTCCATGCTCTGCTTGACTTCAACCACTTCGAAGTACGGCGTGTTGGCAATCGGGTTCAGGTTGACGCCATAGGCCTCGGGGGCCAGCACTACTTGGGACAGCGCCAGGAACTTGGGCACGTAGTCCTTGGTTTCCTGGGGCAGGGGCAGGTTCCAGTAGTCGGTGGGCAGGCCGAGCTTCTCGTTGCGCTCGATAGCCCGGCTGACTGTGCCTTCGCCGGCATTATAGGCGGCCAGCGCCAACAGCCAGTCGCCGTTGAACATGTCGTGCAGACGGGTCAGATAGTCCAGGGCGGCGGTGGTGGAGGCGGTGATATCGCGGCGGCCGTCGTAGGCGCGGGTCTGGCGCAGGTTGAAGTAGCGTCCGGTGGAGGGGATGAACTGCCACAGGCCGACCGCATCGCTGCGCGAATAGGCCATTGGGTTGTAGGCACTTTCAATCACTGGCAGCAGCGCCAGCTCCAGGGGCATGTTGCGCTCTTCAAGGCGTTCGACGATGTAATGAATGTAGAGGCTGCCGCGTTCTCCGGCGTTCTCCAGGAAAGAGGGGTTGCTGGCGAACCACAAGCGCTGTTGCTCGATGCGCGGGTTGACGCCCAGCCCTTCCTGCAATTGAAAGCCCCGTCGCATGCGTTCCCAGACATCCTGAGGGACTTCGGGGCTGGGCTTCTCTGAAAGCCAGATAACCGGTTTTTGCTTGATCTTGGCGGCAAGATTGGGTTTGGGTTGCACGGTGGATTGTGCAGCGAAATTTGTCGATTGGCAGCCCGCCAGAGTCGCGGACACGGCCACCGCCACGGCTTGAGCCAGGCGGGTCAATGCGTCTGAATGGTTGGATGTACGAATAGATGACGACATTGGCTGGAAGTTAGTTCCGGGCAAAAATGTCGGGCGATTCTAGAAAGCACTTTGGTTCCGGTCAACCATTCAGAAATTTCGTATCAGATTGCATCCTGTTAGAACTTATCTTTCCACGCCCTCAAACTGGCAAACACCTCGGCCCCAGAGCGGTTGTCGCGGCCATTCCGTTCGTCCGCTTTTTCTTTAACGGATGTTTCAGCGGTGCGCAGAAAAGGGTTAGTACGTTTTTCCAGGGCCAGGTTGGAGGGCAGTGTCATCTCGCCGCGGGCCCGTTGCTGGTTGACGTGTTCCACCCGTTTGGCGATATCCGCATTGTGCGGTTCCACCGCTTGGGCAAACTTGAGGTTACTTTGTGTGTATTCGTGGGTGCAGTACACCAGCGTATCGGCGGGCAGGGCCGCCAGGCGCTCGAGCGAGGCGTGCATCTGCTCCGGCGTGCCTTCGAACAGGCGCCCGCAACCGGCCGCGAACAGGGTGTCGCCACACAGCAGCACGCCCTGGTGATAAAAGGCGATATGGCCCAGGGTGTGGCCGGGCACGGCATAGACGTCGAAATCCCAGCCCAGCACGCTGATGCGGTCGTTATCCTGCAGGGCCACGTCCCGCGCGGGGATCTTTTCATTCGCCGGGCCGTAGACCTTGGCCCCGGTTGCGTTTTTGAGTGGCTCGACACCGCCCACATGATCAGAGTGATGGTGCGTGACCAGGATGTCGCTGAGGCGCCACTGCGGGTTCTGTTCGAGCCACGCCAGCACCGGCGCGGCATCGCCGGGGTCGACCACCGCGACGCGGTGGGTGTGGGGGTCCTGTAACAACCAGATGTAGTTATCGGTGAAGGCGGGCAGGGCACTGATCTGTATCATTCTTCGATTCGCCAAGCTGAACACATTGGTGCATCTTAGAACGTCTAGGCGAGTTGGAGAATGCAATGACTGATAAAGCGTTCGCCCAGGCCGATCCTGAGTGGCTGGCCCTGATCAGCGCAGCCCGCGAATGGCTGTCCGGGCCGATCGGGCAATTTTTGCTGGATGAAGAGCGGCGCATGCTCGAAGACGAGCTGGGGCGGTTCTTTGGTGGCTACCTGGTGCATTACGGCCCGTCGGCCCAGACACCGCCCGCTGCACCGCAGGTGCAACGCAATGTGCGCCTGGGGGCGCCATTGCCGGGGGTGGAGATCGTGTGCGAGGAGCAGGCCTGGCCCTTGAGCGAGCATGCCGCCGATGTGGTGGTGTTGCAGCATGGCCTGGATTTCTGCCTCTCGCCCCATGGTCTGCTGCGCGAAGCCGCGAGCAGCGTGCGCCCTGGTGGCCATTTGCTGATTATCGGCATCAACCCCTGGAGCACGTGGGGGCTGCGCCATGTGTTCGCCCATGACGGCCTGCGCCAGGCGCGTTGCATTTCGCCGTCGCGGGTAGGCGACTGGCTGAACCTGCTGGGCTTCGCGCTGGAGAAACGCCGCTTCGGGTGCTATCGTCCGCCGCTTGCCTCGACCAGATGGCAAGGCCGCCTGGCCGGCTGGGAGCGCCGAGCGGGTGCCTGGCAACTGTCGGGTGGCGGCTTCTATTTATTAGTCGCGCGTAAAATCGTGGTGGGCTTGCGGCCCGTGCGCCAGGTACAGCGCCAGCCCATGGGCAAGCTGGTGCCGATGCCGATGGCCAAGGTCAACCGCAAGCAAAGTGAACCGTAATAACACCTAATTTTTTGATTTCAGGCCGACTCGCGTGGCCTCGGGATTCTGTCGGCCAATGGCCGGCAGCCCGTTTTGATGGATGCAACCGATGACCGATAGCGTAGAACTCTTCACCGATGGCGCCTGCAAGGGCAACCCGGGCCCTGGCGGCTGGGGCGCGTTGCTGGTGTGCAAGGGCGTGGAGAAAGAGTTGTGGGGCGGCGAAGCCAACACCACCAACAACCGCATGGAGCTGATGGGTGCCATTCGCGGCCTGGAAGAACTCAAGCGCCGCTGCAACGTGCTGCTGGTCACCGACTCGCAATACGTGATGAAGGGCATCAACGAGTGGATGGTCAACTGGAAGAAACGCGGCTGGAAGACGGCGGCCAAGGAGCCGGTCAAGAACGCCGACTTGTGGCAACTGCTCGATGAACAATGCAATCGCCATGACATCACCTGGAAATGGGTGCGTGGGCACATCGGCCATCCGGGTAACGAGCGCGCCGACCAACTGGCCAACCGCGGCGTGGACGAAGTGCGCGGCTACAAGCAGAGCTGATGCCTGCTCACGTGTTAACATCGCGCCCTTTGGCATACACCACACCGTTGAGAGCTGAACCCTGATGGCCATCCGATCTGTTGTACTCGATACCGAAACCACCGGCATGCCGGTGACCGACGGCCACCGGATCATTGAAATCGGCTGTGTCGAACTGATGGGTCGGCGTCTTACCGGCCGCCACTTCCACGTGTACCTGCAACCGGACCGTGACAGTGACGAGGGCGCGATCGGCGTCCACGGCATCACCGACGAATTCCTCAAGGGCAAGCCGCGCTTCGCCGAAGTGGCGGACGAATTTTTCGAATTCATCAACGGCGCCCAGCTGATCATCCATAACGCGGCGTTCGACGTCGGCTTCATCAATAACGAATTTGCCCTGATGGGGCAGACCGATCGCGCTGACATTTCCAAGCACTGCTCGATCCTCGACACCTTGATGATGGCCCGCGAGCGTCACCCGGGCCAGCGCAACAGCCTCGATGCCTTGTGCAAACGCTATGGCGTGGACAACTCCGGCCGTGAACTGCACGGCGCCTTGCTCGACTCCGAGATTCTCGCCGACGTTTACCTGACCATGACGGGCGGGCAGACCAGCCTGTCCCTGGCGGGGAATGCGTCCGACGGCAGCGGCTCGGCGGAGGGTTCGGGCAACCGTGCTTCGGAAATCCGTCGTTTGCCGGCAGACCGCAAGCCCACCGCGATCATCCGTGCCAGTGAGCAGGATCTGGCTGAGCATGCGGCGCGGTTGGAGGCGATTGCCAAGTCGGCGGGCGCGCCGGCGTTGTGGTCCCAATTGACCCAACAATAACCCTGCCTGGCACGGTAAAAAATGTGCGAGCGGGCTGGCTCGCGAATGGGCAGTATCAGTCAACGGATGACTCGACTGAACCGCCGCATTCGCGAGCAAGCCCGCTCCCACAGTTGATTTGAGTTGTCCTTTAAAATCTTCATTCGCCACATTCCATCCCAGCTTCTACCCTGAGTGCATAGCCCTCAGGACTAAAAAGCACTCATGTACAAAGACCTGAAGTTCCCCGTTCTGATTGTGCACCGCGACATCAAGGCCGACACCGTTGCCGGTGACCGGGTTCGAGGCATCGCCCGGGAACTGGAACAGGAAGGCTTCAGTATCATCGAAGCAGTCAACTACGCCGAAGGCCGGCTGGTGGCCGCTACCCACCATGGCCTCGCGTGCATGCTGATTGCCGCCGAAGGCGCCGGCGAAAACACCCACCTGCTGCAAAACATGGTCGAACTGATCCGCCTGGCGCGGGTGCGGGCACCCAACCTGCCGATCTTTGCCCTGGGTGAGCAAGTCACCCTGGAAAACGCGCCGGCCGACGCCATGAGCGAACTCAACCAACTGCGCGGCATTCTTTATCTGTTCGAAGACACCGTGCCGTTTCTCGCCCGCCAAGTGGCGCGTGCTGCGCGCGCATACCTGGACGGCCTGTTGCCGCCGTTTTTCAAGGCGCTGGTGCAGCACACCGCCGATTCCAACTATTCCTGGCACACCCCCGGCCATGGCGGCGGTGTGGCCTATCGCAAAAGCCCGGTGGGGCAGGCATTTCATCAGTTCTTCGGGGAAAACACCCTGCGCTCGGATTTGTCGGTGTCAGTGCCCGAGTTGGGCTCGTTGCTCGATCACACCGGGCCACTGGCCGAAGCCGAGGCCCGCGCCGCGCGCAATTTTGGCGCCGACCATACGTTTTTCGTGATCAACGGCACGTCGACCGCCAATAAGATCGTCTGGCACTCCATGGTCGGGCGCGATGACCTGGTGCTGGTGGACCGCAATTGCCATAAGTCGGTGTTGCACTCGATCATCATGACCGGTGCTATCCCGCTGTACCTGTGCCCGGAGCGCAACGAGCTGGGGATCATCGGCCCGATCCCGTTGAGCGAATTCAGCCCCGAGTCGATCCGCGCCAAGATCCAGGCCAGCCCGCTGACCCGCGGCCGCGCGCCGAAGGTCAAGCTGGCGGTGGTGACCAACTCCACCTACGACGGCTTGTGCTACAACGCCGAGCTGATCAAGCAACAATTGGGCAATAGTGTCGAGGTGTTGCACTTTGACGAGGCCTGGTATGCCTACGCGGCGTTTCACGAGTTCTTCGCCGGGCGCTATGGCATGGGCACCTCACGCACCCCGGACAGCCCGCTGGTGTTCACCACGCATTCCACGCACAAGCTGCTGGCGGCGTTCAGCCAGGCGTCGATGATCCATGTACAGGACGGCGGCGCCCGCCAGCTGGACCGTGACCGTTTCAACGAAGCGTTCATGATGCATATCTCGACCTCGCCGCAATACAACATCATTGCCTCGCTGGACGTGGCTTCGGCGATGATGGAAGGCCCGGCAGGACGCTCGCTGTTGCAGGAAATGTTCGACGAGGCCCTGAGTTTTCGCCGCGCCCTGGCCAATCTGCGCCAGCATATTGCCGCTGAAGACTGGTGGTTTTCGATCTGGCAACCGCCCTCGGTAGCGGGTATCGACCGCGTGGCGACGGCCGACTGGCTGTTGCAGCCGCAGGATGACTGGCACGGTTTTGGTGACGTAGCCGAAGATTACGTGCTGCTGGACCCGATCAAGGTGACGCTGGTGATGCCCGGCCTCACGGCCGGCGGCGCGTTGAGCGATTGCGGGATTCCGGCGGCGGTGGTCAGCAAATTCCTCTGGGAGCGTGGGCTGGTGGTGGAAAAGACCGGGCTGTATTCGTTCCTCGTGCTGTTTTCCATGGGCATTACCAAAGGTAAATGGAGTACCTTGCTCACCGAGTTGCTGGAGTTCAAGCGCAGCTACGATGCGAATGTCAGCCTGGCCAGTTGTTTGCCGTCGGTGTTCGCCCAAGGCCCTTTGCGCTATCAAAGCCTGGGTTTGCGCGACCTGTGCGATCAACTGCATAGCTGTTACCGTAGCAACGCCACCGCCAGACACCTCAAGCGGATGTACACGGTGTTGCCGGAAATCGCCATGAAACCGGCGGATGCCTACGACCAGTTGGTCCGGGGCGAAGTCGAGGCGGTGTCCATCGATGCTTTGCCAGGGCGTATCGCCGCCGTGATGCTGGTGCCTTATCCGCCGGGGATTCCGTTGATCATGCCCGGCGAGCGCTTTACCGAGTCGACGCGCTCGATTATCGACTACCTGGCCTTTGCCAGGACCTTCGATAGCAGTTTCCCCGGCTTTGTCGCGGATGTTCATGGTTTGCAACACGAAGACGACGGCAATGGTCGGTGTTACACCGTCGATTGCATCAAGGGTTAAACATGTTTATGCAACAAGCGGTAATGAACCCGAAGTACCCGGGGCTCAGTGTACGGGTTGCCGACGAAGGCTTTGATGCCTACGTGTGGGGCAATGATTTCAGCTTTGAGGTCAGTGCCTACGGCGAGCCGCAGATGGGCGCGCGGGTCGATCAGTGGCCGGTGCAGCGGGTCCTGCCGTACCGCAAGTGCTACGGCATCGACCCTGAAGAATTCGCCAGTTTTCGCGATGCGCCGGACAGCGCGATCTTCATGGCGTACCTGGATGACCGCGCGGTAGGGCATATCGTGGTCAGCACCAACTGGAACGGCTTTGCCCACGTTGACGAGCTGGCGGTGGCACTGCCCGCGCGTCGGCACGGGGTGGCGAAAGCGTTGCTGGATGTGGCGCAGTTCTGGAGCCGCAAGAAAAACCTGCCGGGCATGATGCTCGAAACCCAGAACAACAACCTCGGCGCCTGCCGTTTATATGAGCGTTGCGGCTACGTGATGGGCGGCATCGATCACCTGCGCTATCGCGGCATTGACCCGCAGACCCGCGAAGTGGCGATTTTCTGGTACCGGCTGTTCAAGACCGACGTCGAAAGAACTTAAGGCACCAGCAGGTTTTCGGCCTTCTGCGTGACGATCTCCAGCAATGCAGTCAGCGCCGGCGAGGTAGCGCCCGCCTTGAGCGTCAGCGCATACAGGCTGACCATGATCGGCGGCGACACCGGGCACGCATCCAGCCCAGCCTCGCGCGCGCCGAATGCGGTGAAAGGGTCGACAATCGCCAGGCCTTCTCCAGCTTCTACCATGCTGCGCATCATCTGGTAGGTCTGCACCCGTGTCTGCACCACCGGCAGCGGACGCAAGGCTTGCAGCTTGGCGTCCAACTGGCGGCTGAGCGGGTCTTGGCCTTCGAGGCCGATCATCGATTGCCCGGCCAGGTCCTGCAGCGCAATGTACTTTTGCTTGGGCTTGAGCCAGCCGTGGGGCGCCAGCAGTTGCAATTTGCCCTGGGCCAGCACACTGCTCTGGATCTGCGGGTGCTCCGGGTCATGCAGGCTCAGGCCGACGGCGGCCTCGTGCAGCAGCAGGCTCTTGACGATATCCCGGGTCGGCTGGCTCGACAGGTTGCACGGTGTGTCCTGGAAGCGCCGGCGCAGCAGCGCAATGCTTTGCGGCAACAACTGGTTGGCCAGGGGCGGCGTGCACAGGGCGCGCAGGGTCGGGGCATGATGGTGTTTCAGGCGGCTGGCCAGGCGTTGCACCGGCTCCAGGGCCTCGTACACATGGGCGATCTGGGCCTGTAACTCCTGGGTCTCACGCGTCGCTTGCAAGCGCCCGCGCACACTCGCAAACAGCATGAAACCCAATTGCTGTTCGGCCTCCTTGAGCGCCGCGTCCACCTCGCCCACGGGAAGCTGCAACCATTCGGCGGCGGTGCCGAGGTGTCCGGTCTGGAAGATGGCCTGAATCACTTCGATATGACGTAAACGCATGGCCGGAGTCTATGTGCAGTGCGGTGGGGATTCAATGGCACAGGCCGGCAAGCGAAAAAAAGACTGCGCGATGCACTGGTGTTCAGCCCAGACCTCACTAGAATGGCTGCACTGATCATCAACGACCACTGCCGGCTACCGGCTCATACAACAAAAACAGGTCTGGTCTGAACATGCCTCTACCCTCGACATTTCTCGGGGTAACGGCCAAGCAACTGCTGGTCCTGGTGACCGTGGCTGGCTTGGCTGCTTATCTCTTGCTTGAACACGACGACATCACGCCCGAAACCCTCGCATTCCAAACGTTTATCCGCTCCCAGGAGCAGGTGAGCGAGCAGGTAGGCGCCGTGCTGGGGGTTACGCTGGTCAGGCAAGTGGTGGCCTATCCCGGATACGCCACGCCAGGCTATAAGCGTTCGATGTATGCGGTGGAGGGCGAGCGGGGCAGGTTGATGGTGACACTCAAGCAGGTGGACGGTGAGCCGGGGCTTGAAGTGACGGAGATCCGCAGGCCGTGATCGCCCGGCCCAGTCAATGCCGTCAATGGCCAGGACTGAGCAGGTACGTGCGGGGGATCAGACTTATGAAGCGAGGGTAGTTTGCGATTCGCGGACGATAATGGTCCCGGATTGGATCAGTTTGAACTCGTCGCCTTCCAGTTTCTCTACGCGGTCGCCAATGGCCAGCTTGTAGGTGGTGGTAGGGGCCGAGCCAGCCAGGTCGCCTTGCGCCGGGTTGGATTCCTGGAACTCATGCACCGAGTACACGCGTCCTTCTGCGTCTCTGGCATGAAACTGTCCGACTAGTACTGCTGCCATCTGTTTAGAACCTCTGGAGATAAACACTCGATTTGCGGTTCTGTAGACCGTCACAGAGCGGGGTAGTTTACCTATTGAAAAAAATAAAATTCGCTGATGTTTACAGACGATTCCTACGCGCCAAGGTGCGAGGCAAACGCTTGCCGGTTTATCAAAACCTTCTGGTGAACGCGCCGCGAAGTCTCTATAACTACAGGCTCCTTTAGTCAGAAGTCGGGAAACCCCAATGAGCAAGGTCTACACGATTGCCGTCCTGGTTGGCAGCTTGAGAAAAGACTCGATCAACCGCAAGGTCGCGCTGGCACTGGCCGAACTGGCCCCTGCCAACCTGAAGTTGAACATCGTGGAAATTGGCGATTTGCCGCTCTACAACGAAGACATAGACGGTGCGACACCGCCGGCAGCGTACAGTACTTTCCGTCAGCAAGTACGTTCATCCGACGCGGTGCTGTTCGTGACCCCGGAGTACAACCGCTCGGTGCCCGCCCCGTTGAAGAATGCAATCGACGTGGGTTCGCGCCCGTACGGGCAAAGCGCCTGGAGTGGCAAGCCGGGGGCGATCATCAGCGTGTCGCCGGGCGCCATCGGCGGTTTTGGCGCCAACCACCATTTGCGCCAGGCCCTGGTGTTCCTCGATGTGCCGTGCATGCAGCAGCCGGAAGCCTACCTGGGCGGCGCGGGCAGTGTGTTTGATGAGTCGGGCAAGGTCTCGGAAAAGACCAGGCCGTTCCTGCAGGCGTTTATCGATGCCTACGGAAAATGGGTGGAAAAACAGAGCGCCTGATAGGCCAATAAAACCCAATATGGGAGCGGGCTTGCTCGCGAAGGCAGGGGTTCAGCAGACACCTAGTCGACTGACACACCCCTATCACCAGCAAGCCGCTCCCCCGGTGGGTTAGCGCAACCAGTTGGTGCGGGCCAGCTCGATCACTTCATCGCCACGCCCGCTCATCACGGCCTTGAGCATGTACAGGCTGAAACCCTTGGCCTGTTCCAGCTTGATGGTCGGCGGCATCACCAGCTCCTGGGTGGCAGTCACCACGTCCACCAACACCGGGCCGTTATGCGCCAGTGCGCGGCGCAGCGCCGGTTCCAGGTCCTCGGATTGCTCCACACGAATGCCCAGGATGCCCATTGCGTTGGACATCGCGGCGAAGTCCGGGTTTTTCAGCTCGGTGCCGGCATCCAGATAGCCCGCGGCTTTCATTTCCATGGCGACAAAACCCAGGGACGAGTTATCGAACACGATGACTTTGACCGGCAAATTCAATTGCGCCAATGAAATGAAATCGCCCATCAGCATCGCAAAGCCGCCGTCGCCGGACATCGAAATAACCTGCCGGCCTGGGAACGCCGCTTGCGCGCCGATGGCCTGGGGCATGGCATTGGCCATCGAGCCGTGGTTGAACGAGCCGATCAGGCGACGCTTGCCATTCATCTTCAGGTAGCGCGCGGCCCACACGGTCGGCGAGCCGACGTCGGCGGTGAAGATGGCGTCATCGTCGGCCAGTTCGCTGAGCAAGCGCGCCACGTATTGCGGGTGAATCGGGCGGTCAGCCTTGGAAGGCTGCGCCAGGTCGTCCAGGCCCTGGCGGGCTTTTTCGTAATGCTTCAGGGACGTTTCGAGAAAGCTGCGATCAGTCTTGCGGGTCAGGCGTGGCAGCAAGGCGTCGATGGTTTCGCTGACATCGGCGGCGATGCCCAGGTCCAGCGTGGCGCGTCGCCCCAGCGCTTGCGGGTCGCGGTCGACCTGGATGATTTTTGCGTCAGTCGGGTAGAACTGGCGATAGGGGAAGTCGGTGCCGAGCATGATCAGCGTGTCGCAGTCGAGCATCGCGTGGTAACCGGAGCTGAAGCCAATCAGGCCGGTCATGCCGACGTCGAACGGGTTGTCCCACTCCACATGCTCCTTGCCGCGCAGGGCGTGCACCACGGGCGCGCCGAGGGTATCGGCCAGGGCAACAACCTGGTCATGGGCGCCGGCGCAACCGCTGCCGCACAGCAGGGTGACTTTCTCGCTGCTTTGCAGGATGTCGGTCAGGCGCTGCAGGTCTGGTTCCGCCGGCAAGGTGCGCGGCGCGTGCAGGGCCGGCCATGGTTTGAGCTTGTCTTCGACTTCGAGCAGCGACACATCCCCCGGAATCACCACCACCGCCACGCCGCGATTGAGGATCGCCGAGCGCATGGCGCGGTGCAGCACCTGGGGCATCTGCTCGGGGTTGCTCACCAGTTCGATAAAGTGGCTGCACTCCTTGAACAGCTCCTGGGGATGGGTTTCCTGGAAGTAGTTCAGGCCAATCTCGGACGAGGGGATCTGCGCGGCAATTGCCAGCACCGGCACATGGTTGCGATGGCAGTCGAACAGGCCATTGATCAAGTGCAGGTTGCCCGGCCCGCAGCTGCCGGCACAAACCGTCAACTCACCGGTGGCGGCGGCCTCGGCACCGGCGGCGAAGGCGGCCACTTCTTCGTGGCGCACGTGCATCCACTCGATGCTGTCCATGGTGCGCAGGGCGTCGGTGAGGCCGTTGAGGCTGTCGCCGGTCAGGCCCCAGATGCGCTTGATGCCCGCCTGTTCAAGGGTGGTCGCCAATTGCTGGGCCAGGTTGATTTTCGCCATGAAGAACTCCAATCGTCAGTGAGTTTAAAAATTGCTGATCAATAGGGGACAGTTCGATCACGGCGAATGCTCCGCCTTTAATGTGAAGATTGCGTCATGGTTGCGCGGTATCGGCAACTCACGCTTGCACCATCCCCGACCAACGCCAGACGACTTTCTCTCCGTCAACGTGAGGCGTCAGAGCCCCGTATTCGAAATACTTGCTCGGCGCCGAGTTTGTAGTCGTACGCCCCTAGGCCTGGATAGGGACAGGGGTTACCACTGCGCGCGCACCACTTACGGCTCACAGCTAGCTAACGCTTTTGCCTGCATGCAATGGCAGGCGTGCATTCAACTGGACGGTGCAATCCACGCAGCGATCACGCTCCATTTCCCAGCGGCCAGCGCGTGGCGCGGGTTCGTTGCTGTGGGCGGGACGACCGGGCTCTGGGGGGATCGCGTTGCAAAAATGCCAGGCTGTCACCTGACTCTCCGGTAGGCGTTGGCAGCATATGTCCTTGCTTGAATTCGCGACGCGAGTCAGCCAAACCTGGCACAAGCCACCACCCGGCTTGATTGCACAGCAGACCCGCAACGATGTTCAGCGGTTAAGAGGTTTGAGCAGGGGAGGCCGGCTTGGGTGTGATCAGGCGCGATGCCGCCGTTGGCCAATCACTGTCGGTATCGAACGGGCCATCCGGCGTCGGCTGTCGGCGTCGGTAAAGCGCTCATTGGGGTCACCGTCCCATTGGCCGAAACCCAGCAAGCCCAAGTCGTCGTAGCGGATCGGCTTGAGCAGTTTGTTCAGGCGCATGGGCCGTTCTAGCACGCCATTTTCCACGGGGTACAGATCGGGTTGTTCGCCCAGTTCGATCCATTGGCCGCTGTGCAGTTCGGTGACGCCGATGCGTGGGTGAGCGAGCGCGGCGCGGGTCTGTTCGCGGGCCAGGCCGAGTTTTTCGCGCCAGTGGTCGGCGAGCAGCAAGGCCAACTCCCTGGCGCTGTTGGTCTCGCTCAGCAGTTGGCCGACGGCATCGTAGCTGTAGTCGAGCCGCTGCTGGTTGCCTTGGTTGCTGTTAAAACTGACCGCCAGCAGGTTGTCGGCCTTGTCGTAGGCATATTCGGTGATGCCGTCGTCGGTGCGTTTACGGACCAAGCGGCCGACGGCGTCGCGTTCGAGTGCAGCAGCGGGTGTAGTAAGGGGGGATGTATTCCTCGCCCAATAGATAAGATTTCAATCCATTGAGAAGTTGAAGTCCGAGACGTCTTTGTAATTGCTGATTTTTGGTAGAGTGTCTGTTAAGGTCAGTTTTAATTCGTATCCGTAGCTCGATAGTGGCTTAGGCAAATTGGTATAACCTGAAATGTCCATTCGGTAGCGGCCAGGCTTGATTTGTAGGTAGTCATTATTGTCGAGTTTGTTTTTGTAGTTCTCTAGGTAATTTGTGAAGAACGTTTCATCCCAGTCGATAAGGGCGTTGAGATCGGCGGTAATTAGTATTCCAGAGATTATTTCTATAGGTAGGTTGGAGTAGTGGCATACTTGAGTTGCACCTTGGGTTATAGGGTTGGCTGGGGGCTCTATAAAAATCGAATACTCCCTTTCGGGGATTTCATAGATTGGAAATACTATGCCCATAGTAACAGCTTTTTTTCCGGCGTCTTCATTGTTAATGAAAAAGTCAAAAACGTCTTTGAGGTCGAGTTTTAAGGGTTTTAAGTAGTTTGAAAGCTGTATCGGATCAAATAGAACTATCCCTGGTTCATACAGTGAGATGGTTGCTGCAGTTTTCATAAGTCGCATCCTGAGCCTGATTTGGGGTTAGAGCCTTTGCCAACTATTTTTAAGAAAGCTTCTCTGATTGTAATATTTTTTGCCAGTATTTCACCCGTTCTTGGTATTTTTAACATTCCTTTTTCAGGAAAACCTTCATATGCTTTGGCTATTTTATTGATTAAGGTTTTGGACGTTCCGTCAAATTTTTTACTAAAAGGAACGCCTTGCTTGCTTATTTCTGCGTGAAATTTTTTGTGTAGTGTTTCGGATCCTTCAACTTTATTTGGATACCAAGAAGGGGAGTCTAGTTTGCTGCCTAGCTCTGGATAACTATGCGAGTTGGCATGTGCTCTCGGAAACGGATGATGACCCATCCCGTCGTGTTTTAAAGGTTTCCAAAAGGGCATCCAGCCGAGTGGATCAAACCACCCAATCGGATTCGGCGCGTACTGATAGAGATTTAGGCCACCCAACAGCCCAATCGGATCCGGCTGAGTAAACCGCCCCACATCCGGATCAAAAAACCTGAAGGTGTTGTAGTGCAGTCCGGTTTCACGGTCAAGGTACTGGCCCTGAAAACGCAGGTTCTGCTCACGCCCCGGCTGCTGATCATGCCACTCATCCCGCGTCCTGCCCCAAGCCTGGTACTCGCTGTGCCACACCGTCTTGCCGCCAGCGTCGGTGAGCTGTTCCGGCAGCCCGGCCAGGTTGGTGTGGAAGTAGAAGATCGCCTCGCTGCCCGGTCTGCCATCAATGCGCGCCAGCGGTTCATAGCTGCCCGGATCTGCATACACGTAAAGACTGGGCCTACCGTCCTGCATCTCCTCCAGCAGCCGCAAGCCTTGCCAATGAAACAGCGTGCGGTGGCTCGGTTCGCTGGCGTCGCCGTTGTACACCTGCTTGCTGATACGCCGGCCCAGCGGGTCGTAGTTGAACACGATGCGCTGGGCCATTGATCCCTGATTCTGGCGGATACAGATCAGCCGGTGTTCGGCGTCATACTCAAAACGCTGGATGCGGCTGCTGCCAATGCGTTTTTCGCTCAGACGCCCAAAGCGGTCATAGCGATAACGCTTGTCCTGATACACATGCACGCGGTTGTGCTTGATCAGGCCATTGACCCGATAGCCATCGAACAGGTTACCGGCCGCGTCGTAGTTGAGGCTTTCGATAGACGGGCCCCGGTGCACGCTCTGGATCTGCTCGACGGGGTTGTAGCCATAGCGGGCGCTGCCTTGATAGGACTTGCCGGTTGTTGCCCGGTCGTGAAATCGCCCAATCTGGCTGTCGTCATTGGCCGCTGTGCTCGGGCGGTTAGTGCCTGGGCGCTGGGTCTGGGTCAGTATCTCGGCCACCAGGTTGTCGCTGGCATCGTACTGATAGTCCTTCTGCAACAGCGGCAGCACCTCGCGGGCCACCTGCTGATAGTGCAGGGCTTTCTGGCTGAGGCGGCCATTGCAGTCGTAGCGCGTGCGGGTCAACAGGCTGCCCTGGGTGCGCATGACCTCCTCATGCAATTGGTCGCGTTCGAAGTCGCTGATCACCCGCCCGTCCAGGTTGATCTGATGCAGATGGCCGCTGCCGTAGTACAGGTGGTTGAGCTGACGTTGGTCGGGCAGGGTCAGGGTTTCAAGGTTGCCCAGCTCGTCGTAGTTGTACTGCATCAGACCGGCGCTGTTGGTCTCACTAAGCAGTTGTCCGAGAGCGTCATAGCTGTAGTCTAGCCGCTGCTGGTTGCCTTGGTTGCTGGTAAAACTGATCGCCAGCAGGTTGTCGGCCTTGTCGTAGGCATATTCGGTGATGCCGTCGTCGGTTCGTTTACGGACCAAGCGGCCGACGGCGTCGCGTTCAAAATGATGCTCCAGCGGGATGTGCGGTTCGGCGCTGTCTTTGCCATCCAGATCAGGCTCCGCGAGCGGCGCAGGCACATGGCAGATACCCGTGACCTCGCCCAACGGGTTGTACTGGTAAATACGCCCGCTGCCATCCAGATCCTGCTGGGCCAGCAGGCGGTCTAGCCCATCCCACTCAAAGCGGTAGCGTTCGTGGTTTTCATTGCTCAGGTGCTGTAATCGACCATAGGCGTCATAGCCAAACTCGACGCTGTGGCCGAGGGCGTCAACCCGTTGGATCAGCCGGCCACTGCGGTCATAGCGCAGACGGGTGATGCGTTGGGCCGGGTCGGTGTAGGCGGTCAGCTGGCCGGCGGTGTTGATGTCGTAGCGGTCGATGCGGCCGTCCGGGCGTTCGCTTTCGATCAGATAACCACGGGCGTCGTAGCGGTAATGAGTGTGCTCGCCGCGGGCGTTGACGGTTTCGCTGAGTTGGCCGCGCCGGTCATAGCGGTAGTGGGTCTCGGCGTTGGAGCAGTCGCGGTAGCTGAGTAACTGTCCATGGGCGTTCCAGCGCAGGTATTTGTGCTTGTCCAGCGGGTCGGTGATGCAATCGACCTGGCCCTGGGCGCTATACCGGTAGTGGGTTTTTCGGCCGAGAGGATCTTGCTCCCAAAGCAGATTGCCCTGGCGGTCATAATCGAAGCGTTGGGTGCGCCCGGCGCCATCGGTGACGCTCAGGGGTAACGCCCAGTGGCGAGTGTAGCGGATCCGTTCGCAGCGGCCCAGTGGGTCGCGGGTCTCGATCAGGCGGCCGAGTTCGTCGTAGCCGTATCGCCATTCGCCGCCTTGCGGGTCGATGCTCTTGAGCAGTTGGCCACTGAGCACATCTTCCTGCCAACAGTGGCCCATGGGATCGATGTGTTTGTAGATTTCGTAGAAGGGCCCCCAGTAGTAATGGTCTTGGCGACCGAGGCTGTCGGTGACGTGGGTCTCGCCTTTTTCCAGGTCGTATTCGAATCGATACGCTTCGCCATCGCTGCCCCAATGGCGGATGACGCGCCACTCGTGGTCAGGCTGAGGTTCGAGCAGGGGCGGAAAGTTGCAGGCACTGCCGTCCGCGCGCATCGATTGAGGGCGTTGTGCGGGAACTTCGAAGCGCTGCCATTGATACTGCCGAATCGCGCCGCTGGGTAAGGTGTGGCTAGCGAGGTAGCCTTGCGCCGTGTAGGTGAAGCTACGCAGGACCTGGCCGGTGGTATCGAGCACGTCCTGCAGCTGACCGCTTAGGGTATAGCGATAGCTGGCAAGGACTTCGGTGTGTTCGATCTGCGGATTATCGCCAAGCTTGATGTAGAGTCGATCCACTTGGCTGACCCGCTTCGGGTGCTGCGTGTCATAACTCAGCCGAACGGTGGTTTTACTCACGTCGTCGCATATGCAGTACAGCCGCCCTGTTTGATCGTAGAGAAGCCCCAACGTATTCAGGTTGCGATCGCCCAGCCTGTTCAGACGTGAGCGTTTTGGATTGTGCGGGTCGGTCTGGAAGACCTGATAGAGGCCGGTGTAGATGTCTTCGACCACGGTCTGTCGGTCTTCCAGTTGAAAGAACGCCAGTCCGTCCAGCACGCTGACAAAGGCATCACCTGCCTTTAGCCGACCCAGTTCCAGGCGGGTGCCTTCTTCGTCGACATAGACCCACAATTCGCCACCCTCGGGATGGGGCACGCGCAGGATTTCCACTTCATAGGGCAGGCTCCAGCCCATGCCGAACAGGCCGTCGCGGCGCAGATCGTTGCTGTCGTAACCTCTGGCCCATTCGATGGGAAGTAGGCCCGGCAGGGTAAAGTCGAGGTCTTCGGGACCTCCGAGAATTTTGCCGCCGGTTGAGACCAACACGGGGTTGCCCTTGCATCCCCCAATGCGCCACCACGGTTTGGGGCTACCTTTCGGTCGCGGCCGCAGCTTGATTTTGCGCGAAATCAACATGCCGGCCACCATGCCGGTGAACTGCGCAATCTTGCTTTTGCCATTGCGGATATCCCGCACGGTCAGTGGCTCGCCACCTATGCGAACGTTGGGGGAAACATTGGCATCGCTGTCGATACCAGCATCGCACGTGGTCTTGTCACCGGCTCGGGCGGCAGGCTGCCCGTTGATGAATACTTTGCTGGACCCTTGCGCGATGTAGGTCTCGGGCATAGGGGGATGGCGTTCGCAGGTGACCTTATCCTGTTCCGCCGGCTCCGTTCCTGGGGCTGCTGGTGTTGTGACGGGAGGGTTGAAGATGTCGTAGATCGCCATGCCCAGGCCGAGCACGGGAAGGAGCATGGGGGCGGCGGTCATCGCCATTGCGCCGACATTATCCAGAAACGACGGTTCTGCCTCCTCTTCGGACGCGTCCGCGCCGCCACCTCCCGAGCTGCGCCCTGCGGCCCGGGCAGCAGCCTTTCCGTTGACATGGGTATTTTGCGAGCCGCTTTTGATTTTTCCAAAGGGCTCTGCCGGGAATACGCTGTTGGCAAGGGAATCACACCCTTCGGTGATGGCTTCACCGATGCTCTTATCGCCTACGGGAATCATGCTGGCACCGCCGACCAGGGCTCCGGCAATCACAGGGACAAGCACTGCCGCCGCACCGCCCGTGCCGACAACCGCGACAACGGTGCCGGCGATAGCCGCCGCAACGAGAGCGGTAGCGGCGGCGTAGACAACCGCTTCCGCCAACGCACTCATCAGCTCGGCAGCCAGTGGTGGATGAAGGATCGCGTCTCCTTCCCTGGCGGCGTGTACGTTTTGCGCCATTACTGTGTGCTCCTTGCTGAACTGGCGTGTATGCAAATGCGGTGAGTGGCCTGATCAGGCAAAGTGCAGGCTGTCTTTGATCGCGCGCCAATGGCTGATATCTGCTTCGGTCAGCGAGCTGTGTTTGCTGTAGTTGAGGACCAGCAGGCGTTGTTGCCCAGGCAGTTGGCAGGCCAACTGAAGCTGGTACATGGGCTGATTTGCGTGCGTGAACTTGAGGGCTGCTTCACGGCCTTCGACTTGCTTGTCTTTCCCAATCAAAACGGTTACTGCGTCGGTGCAGGTCAACGCATTAAGCCGTTTGCGCAGCAAATCAAGTTGAAAGGTGTAGGCCTCATCTAACGTCTGCTGAGCAGGCAATGCGCTGCGGGCAATCACCAAAGTGGTTTGCCGCTCGCGAAATTGCAGCATGTTCAATGTCGTGTCTTCAGGCATTTCATCGCCGAGGTCTACGGTGAGGTCCTGGGTCAGGTATTCGGCCATTCAGGTGTTCCTTGTTTGGAGAAGTACAGGTCAGTCATCCACGGTCTCAGTCTTGCTGAAAGTGGCCATCGGCTTCGTCCCGGAGCGCACTGGCATCTCGCCCGTCGGCGGCAGTGGCAGCGCTGCCGCCTTCCACATTGAGATCCAGCATGCCGTCGGGGGTGTTGATCTGGCCGGACTTCAGCCCGGTGATATTGAAGTTCTCGCAGGTGATGTTCAGCGTGCCGTTGGCCTGCAACTCGATCACCGTCTTGCCGCATTTCAGGCGTAACGCGCTGCCCACTTCGACGGTGTATTCGTTAGCGACGGCGTCACTTTTGCTACCCCCTACTTTCAGGGTGTCGTTGGCCTTTACCACCCGCACGCGCGTGCGGCCCACGGTGATGGTCTCGTCCTGGCCGACTCGGCTGGTTCGGTCAGCGCCAATCGATTGGGACTGGTTGTGCTTGACCACGGTGCCCTGGTCTTTCTGGGCATGGATAAACACCTCCTCCTGGCCCAGCTCATCCTCAAACCGCAGCTCATTGAAGCCCGAGCCCTTATGGGTGCGGCTCTTGATGGTCATCCGCGTCTTGTGTTTGGGCAGCTCGTAGGGCGGCAGATTGGTTTGGCGGTAGGTGCGGCCCGTGGCGATCGGCTGGTCAGGATCTCCATCCAAAAAGCTTATGATCAGTTCGTGATTCACCCGTGGCACGGCCATGGCGCCCCAGGTCGCACCGGCCCAGCCTTGAGCCACGCGAATCCAGCACGAACTCTGGTCGTTGTTTTTGTCCGAGCGATCCCACGGGAACTGCACCTTGACCCGGCCCCATTCATCGCAATAAATCTCCTCACCCGGCGGGCCGACCACCGTGGCGATCTGCGGGCCGTCGATGCAGGGTTTGGGACGCAGCGGGGCTTTCCAGTCGGAGGTCCAGCGGATGGCGCTGGCTTTCAACGTGTAAGAGGTGCCGAGGCCGCTACCAAACGATTCTTCCTGCAAGCTGGTGTGTTGCTTGCCTTCGTGCCTGATGGCGATGGTGCGCCAGCGGTCATTGAAGTCCTCGCGCGGGTGGTCGTTGAGGTCGAACGCCAGCCCCGGTTGCAGGCGTTCATCGTCACCTTCCAGATGGGCCAGCTTGGCGTCGTTGCGCAGGGCGGTCAGACGCGTTTTGGTAAAAGGTTTGCCGGCGATATCGCGCTTGTAGCGACCGGGGTAGTCGTAGCGTTCGTAATCTTTGTGCTGGTTGTTCAGGTCCTGATCGCCGGTGGCGGTGTGCTGCTGGTTGTAGCGCGGGTGGGTGAAGGTGTAGTCGCGCTGCACCTGCATGGCGGTACGCACCTGTTCGGTGTAGTGAAAGCGGTTCAGTGCCGGTTCCAAGGCGTCGCCGCCACTCATGGGTTGGTAGATCACCGGGCAATCGGTATGCGTACCGATGGTGCCCAGGCCGCCGACGCGGTCGGTGAGGACCAGGGTGTGGCCGTCGGCGCGGTGCTCGAAGGTGTAGAGCAGGCCTTCTTCGGCCGCCAGGCGGGCGATGAAGTCGAGGTCGGTTTCGCCGGCCTGCACGCAGTATTCGCGAGGTTGGTGCTCGAAGCAGATTTCGCTGCGCAGGTCCGTCAGCTTCTGCTCGGCGAGCATGCAGGAGATGATCTCGGGCACCGTCTGGCCCTGGAAAATGCGCCAATTGGAGCGCAGGTCGAAACGCTTGAGGGTCGGCTCGACCACAGCGGTGTAGCGGGTGCGGCGAAAGCCGGTATCGCCCTGCTGGAACAGGCTGACCAGGCCGTGGACGTAGCGCACCGGGGTGTCGTTGCGCCAAATGGTGAACACCGCCGCCAGGTCGAGCATGCGGTAGAAGTCGATGGCCTGGTGGTGACTGACCAGCTCCAGTTCGAGTTTGAACGGCTGGGACAGACCTTCTTGAAGGGTGAACGAGACCACTTCGAAGGGATCGCCCCGCAGCGGTTCGAAGGTGTAGCGCAGGTCGCTTTGACGGGGCATGGGACTTCCTTGTGATGCGTCAGGGCAGTTGAGACGGACGCAATCCTAGGAAGCTATGATCTGGCGCTTCAATAGTGCTGAGGAAATACAGAGGGCTCTTACCAATTCGAATGCAATAGCTGTCGGACTTTTCTGTCTTTGTCGTGATGGAGTAGTTCGAGCTCAACCTGACGCAACGCCATCCCGTCCCATCATGATCGGCTATAGTGCGCGACGACTCTGGAGAGGGAGACCCCGTGTGCGAATAGCGCTTTTGTTGTCGGCTTGCCTGCTGTGCTTGAACGCCCAGGCGGCGCCGGTAGATGTAGCCAGCCTGGACCGTGGCACCTGGCCGGAGAAACTCAGCAGCCCCGCGCTGTTCGATGTCGCCTCACGCGCGGAAATCCTGATGTTCGCCCACGGCCTGCTGGCCAGCGAAAACCAGGACGAAACCGCGCTCAAGCAGCGCCTGGGCCTGAAGATCATTAACCTCGCCGCCATCGACGACTTGCGCCGCCAGCTCTGGCAACGCCTGCTGGAAAACTACACCTTCGCCCAGCAGAGCTGCGAGGAAGACGCCTCGTTCTGCTACCTGGTGGAAAACATGGATGACCTGCGTGAACAGGCCGGTAAGTTCCAGCTCAGCGAAGACTCCTTCTATATAGGCTGGGCCGGCCCGAGCCACAATTTCCACGAACGCTACCTGGACGAGTTGTTGCGCAAAGCCGCCTTGTTTCCGCAGATCAGCAGCGAAGTCGCGCGCTTCGGCGACCATGAACGCAACGGTGATGAACTCAATGATCGCCTGTTCCTGCTGACCTTCGACGGCGGCCCCGCGCCGGTCAGCGGCAATACCGACTGGCTCACCGATTACCTGCGCAAGCAAAAGATGAACGCGACCTTCTTTGCCCTCGGCAGCAGCCTGCAAACCCGCGTGGAGCGCAGTTCGGTCGCTGACGTGCAGGCGCTCTACCAGGATCAGTGCGTGGGCACCCAGGGCTGGCAGTACCGCTCCCACAGCCATTGGGTCGACTGGCAGAGCTCAATCACCCGCAGTGCGGCGCTGGCGCAGAACCTGATGCCGGAAAACTATGTGCCGCTGTTCCGGCCGCCCTACGGCCAGAGGCGTGCCGACAGCCAGGGCTTTTTCCAATCCCAGGGCTTGCAGGTGGCGTTGTGGGACATTGATTCCCAGGACGAGCCGGGCAAACTCAAGGCCGACGAGTCGGCGCAACGGGTGCTGACGCTGATGCTATTGTGGCGCAAAGGGGTGATTGTGTTTCACGACACCCAGGACAAGGCGCGGGTGGCTCTGCCGCTGTTGTTACAGGCTACGGCGCAGAGTGGCTTGGGTTGGCAGGACTGCCGCGAAGCATTTCGATGAAATGCCCGGCCCTGTTGGGGATACGGGATTTTCGGGGTGATTTTTCGCGGTGTTTCGATGCAGGCGGACTTCCGACTTTAACGGGGTCCCTGGCACTCGGCTAGTGCTATTCGTCATCCTGAAAAATAAACTTCAAAAAAGCGTCAAAGTGCTTTTTCCTGTCATGGGTTTTGCGGTATTACGAAGTCAGATCGCCGAAACCTGCAACACAGGTGGCGTCTTCCAAGACTCCTCATGTGGGCACTGCACTTGACGTCACTCCGGTGCAGTCGGCGGTCGAATCGAGGCGCAGCACCGCCCAGGTATTGCGTCGACTGGCTCCCACAAAGGTGACCGAGTATGGATGATCATGGACGTAACCCTTCTTCCGACCAGCCAATCCTTTATGTGCTTGATACCAACGTACTGATCCACGATCCAAACGCACTGCTTAACTTCGAAGAACACCACGTCGCCATCCCCATGATCGTGCTTGAGGAACTCGACAAACTCAAAAGCGGGCATCACAGCGTTGCCGCCGAATGTCGCCAGGCCATCCGCCTGATCGACAAGACGCTGGGCGAGGCGTCCCCCGAGGACGTTGAAGTCGGTGTGCCGATCCAGCGTGGCAAAAGCGGGCCCAAGGGCTTGCTGTCGATTCTGATGAGCAAGCGCAGCGAGCCCAACAGTCTGCTGCCGGAAAATCTGAACGACAACAAAATCATCAATCAATTGATTGACCTGCACGCGCGCGACAAGGATCTGCGCCTGGTGCTGGTGACCAAAGACATCAATATGCGCCTCAAGGCGCGAGCGTGTGGGATCGCTGCCGAGGACTACAGCACCGACCAGTTGGTCGACGACGTGTCGATGCTGTCGCGTGGCTATCACACCATGACCGGTTCGTTCTGGGACCGTGTCGCGAAGGTCGAAACCCGCCAGGACCATGGCCGCACCTGGCACCAGGTGCAGCTGATCGACAACCTGCCGGCCGTGCACATCAACGAGTTCATCATCGACGACCAGGGGTTTGTGGGCTGGATCAAAGAGATCCAGGTCGACAAGCTGCTGATTCTCGACCTGCATCAGGAACCCCTGTTGCACCAGGAAGCCTGGGGCCTGAAACCGCGTGACATTTACCAGAGCCTGGCGCTGTACGCGCTGCTCGACCCGGACATCCACCTGGTCAACCTGACCGGCGCCGCTGGCTCGGGGAAAACCATCCTGGCCCTGGCCGCTGCCATCGAACAGACCATGGTGACCAAGCGCTATCGCCGTATCATCGCCACCCGCAGCGTGCAGGGCCTGGACCAGGAAATCGGCTTCCTGCCCGGCACCGAGGCGGAAAAAATGGAGCCGTGGCTGGGGGCGATCACCGACAACCTCGAAGCCTTGCACATGGATGACGAAAACACCCATGGCAGCGTCGACTACATCCTCAGCAAAGTGCCGTTGCAGTTCAAATCCCTCAACTACATCCGAGGTCGCAGCTTCCAGCAAAGCCTGATTTTGATCGATGAATGCCAGAACCTGACGCCGCACCAGATGAAAACCATCATCACGCGTGCCGGCGCCGGCTCCAAAGTGGTGTGCCTGGGCAACCTGGCACAGATCGACACCCCTTACCTGTCCGCGACCAGCTCCGGGCTGACTTACCTGACGGAACGCTTCAAGGATTTCCCGAACGGCGTGCACATCGCGCTGCAGGGCGTTCCTCGTTCGATTCTGGCCGAATACGCCGAATCCCACCTGTAAACCCTTCAGTGTGGGAGGGGCAGGCCCCCTCCCACATAGTTTACAATCGGTGCTCCTGATCAGGAGTATCCCTGTGCTGACTCATCTCGATTCCCAAGGTCGCGCCCACATGGTCGACGTCACCGACAAAGCCGTGACGTTCCGTGAAGCCGTGGCCGAAGCGCGGGTGCGCATGTTGCCCGAAACCCTGAAAATGATTGTCGACGGCGCCCACCCCAAGGGCGACGTGTTTGCCGTGGCCCGCATTGCCGGGATCCAGGCTGCGAAAAAAACCAGTGATCTGATCCCCCTGTGCCACCCGCTGATGCTCACCGGCGTCAAGGTCGAGCTGAGCGCCGATGGGACGGACGCGGTGCATATCCTGGCGCGCTGCAAGCTCAGCGGCCAGACCGGTGTGGAGATGGAAGCGCTGACTGCGGCCAGCGTGGCCGCGCTGACGATCTACGACATGTGCAAGGCCGTGGACCGTGGCATGACCATCGAAAGTATTCGCCTGCTGGAAAAACTCGGCGGCAAAAGTGGGCACTTCAAGGCGGACCAGGCATGAGCATCAACGTCCTGTTTTTTGCACGTTACGCCGAAGCGACAGGCTTCGATTCGCTGGAGATGGAAGGTGAATTCGCCAGCGTCGATGCGGTGCGCCTGGCGCTGGCCGGTGACCCGGCGTTTGCGGTGCTCAACGAGACCAGCCTGATGTGCGCGCGCAACGAGGAGCTGTGCGGCCTCGATGAGCCGGTGCAGGCGGGCGATGAAGTGGCGTTTTTCCCACCCGTGACCGGAGGCTGAGCATGGCCATTCGCGTACAGGCCCGGGCGTTTGACCCTGGCTTCGAAGTCAACGCGATGCACGCGGCGAATGTGGGCGTGGGCGCGGTGGTGAGTTTTGTCGGCTATGTACGCGACTTCAATGACGGCCGTGACGTGTCGGGGATGTTCCTGGAGCATTACCCCGGCATGACCGAAAAGGCCCTGGCCAAGATCGCCGTGGAAGCCGAGCAGCGCTGGCCGTTGCTCAAGCTGGAGGTGCTGCACCGTATCGGCGCGCTTGAGCCGGGTGAGCCGATTGTGTTTGTTGCCGCCGCCAGTGCGCATCGCCAGGCGGCGTTCGATGCCTGTGCGTTTGTGATGGATTACCTGAAGACGCGAGCGCCGTTCTGGAAGAAGGAAAACACGCCAGAGGGGCCGCGCTGGGTGGAAGGGCGGAGCAGTGATCACGCTGCGGCCGAGCGCTGGAAGTCAGGCTGATACAACACCAAATGTGGGAGGGGGCTTGCCCCCGATAGCGGTGGCACATCCAACATCTCTGCTGACTGGCACCCTGCCATCGGGGGCAAGCCCCCTCCCACATTGTTCACCGCGTTTCAGGCTTACGGGCGTTTGCGTTCCACAGCCCGCAACAGGTGCGTTGGCGGCGTTTCGCAGCTGATCTTGCGGCCCAGCAGCGTCTCGATCGACGGCAGCTGATACGAGTCATCCTCGCCGGCAAAACTGATCGACACACCCGCCGCACCCGCGCGGCCAGTGCGGCCGATGCGGTGCACGTAGTCGTCCGGCACTTCCGGCAGGGTGAAGTTGATCACATGGCTGATGCCGTCGATGTGAATCCCGCGCCCGGCCACGTCGGTGGCGACCAGCACGCGGATCTTGCCTTCGCGGAAGCCTTCCAGGGTCTTGATGCGCTTGTGTTGCGGCACGTCGCCCGAGAGTTGCGCGGCGTTGACGCCATCACGCACCAGGCGTTCTTCGATGCGGCGCACTTCATCCTTGCGGTTGGCGAACACCATCACGCGCTCCCAACCGTTGTCGTTGACCAGGTTGTAGAGCAGCTTGTATTTGTCGGCACCGGCCACCGCGTAGATGTGCTGCTCGACGTTTTCGCTGGCCACGTTCAGCGCTTCGATTTCGACGATGGACGGGTCGGTGGTCCACTGCTTGGCGAGGTTCATCACGTCTTCGGTGAAGGTCGCGGAAAACAGCAGGGTCTGACGCTCGGCTTTCGGCGGGGTCTGGCGAATGATCTGGCGCACTTGTGGGATGAAGCCCATGTCGAGCATGCGGTCGGCTTCGTCCAGCACCATCACTTCGACCATGTCCAGGTGCACGTCGCCGCGCTGGTTGAAGTCGAGCAGGCGGCCTGGGGTCGCCACCAGGATGTCGCAATGGCGGGCTTCGAGGTGCTTGAGCTGCTTGTCGAAGTCCATGCCGCCGACAAACGTCATGACGTTGAGGCCGGTGTACTTGGTCAGGTCGGCGGCGTCCTTGGCGATCTGCACCACCAGCTCGCGGGTCGGCGCGATGATCAGCGCGCGCGGTTCACCCATGTAGCGTTCTTTGGGCGGCGGCGTTTGCAGCAGCTGGGTGATGATCGAGATCAGGAACGCGGCGGTCTTGCCGGTGCCGGTCTGGGCACGGCCGATGGCGTCTTTGCCGGCCAGGGTAAAGCCCAGCACCTGCGCCTGGATCGGCGTGCAGTACGGGAACCCCAGGTCCTGGATGGCGTGCATCAGTTCCGGGGCGAGTTTGAAATCGTGGAAGCGGGTCTTGCCTTCCTGGGGCTCGACGACGAAGTCTTCGAGCTTCCATGGGGCCACGGGCGGCTTTGGCGCACGTTCGCGGCGCGGTGTTTTCGGCGCCGGTGCTGCAACGGCCTCGGCAGGTTTTGCCGGTTCTGGCGGTGTCACCGTCGGCTTCTTTGGCTGGGCGACAGGCGCGGCGCGACCGGGCTGTTTGCCGTCGTGGCGGCTGCTGGCAGTCGGGGCAGGAGCACTGGGAACTGGCGCGAGCGGCTCAGCCTCGCTTTTGCCGAACATCTTCTTAAGTGCTTTGAGCACGGTGATCTCATTAATTGGTTAAGGAATGTACGCCGGCCAGTGTAATGCAAGAATCGGGCGCGGCGTAGTGCGTCTGTCATACGGCTACATAAACGCTGGTTTTCAGCTCAAGCGAGCGGTCAGCCAGGCGCCGATATCGTGTATCTCCTGGGGTAACACTTCATGGCCCATTGGGTATTCCTGCCATGTCACGGTGACACCACGGTTCTTCAAATGCTCATAGGCGCTGCGGCCCATCGCGTTCTGCACCACATCATCGTACTGGCCGTGCAGGCACAGGGTCGGAATGCGCTGCTGGCTGGCGGACAATTCCAGCTCGTCACCGAAGGTTGGCGCGTAGGTCGAGAGGGCGATCACGCCACCCAGAGGACCTTGCCAATCAAGGAAGGCGGTGTGGAAAACCACGGCGCCACCTTGGGAAAAGCCCGCAAGGAAAATCCGCGAGGCGTCTATTCCGGTTCTTTTCTGATCTTCGATCAAGTCCGTGACCATTTTGGCCGACGTTTCCAGTTCTTCCAGGCTGATCGACCGGGCCGGGCTCATGGCCTTGATGTCGTACCAGCTGGGCATTTCGTAGCCGCCGTTGATGGTCACTGGGCGGGTGGGCGCCTGGGGCAATACGAAGCGGGTAGACAGCAGGCTCTCTTGCAGCGCTTCGGCCACCGGCAAAAAGTCGTAGCGATCGGCACCCAGGCCATGCAACCAGATTACGCAGGCGTCTGCGGGCTTGGCGGGCTGAAGAATCAAGGGTTCGGTCATATCTGCTCCATAAATGTGCGTGCGCTCCGATTGGGTGCGTCGGAACGGTGCGTGACGGGTTGATCTGTTAAGAGAATGTCGCAAGGTTGAATCTTTTCCTCTTGACCATGGGCTGAAACGACTCAGCGGCCACTCTGGTACGGGGCTTGCTATAGGTACGTCGATGTCAGGACTATCTCAGGACGGTAACACTATCAGTGACTGCCGCTTATGGGATAGCAACTGGAATTACTGCGACAGTCTCATGCTGCTTGACCCCAAAAAAAGCCAACACGGGTCAATATCGCCTCATAAGGGTGCGCTGAGGTTCGAGCTCCGACACAACAAGAGCAACTGGAGGTTTGAATGAAGGTATTGAAATCCACCCTGGCCATCGTTAGCGCGGCGGCTGTACTGGGTGTCAGCGGTTTCGCCCAAGCCGGCGCCACCCTGGATGCCGTGCAGAAGAAAGGCTTTGTGCAATGTGGCGTCAGCGACGGCCTGCCGGGTTTCTCGGTGCCGGATGCGAGCGGCAAGATCCTCGGGATCGACGCTGACGTTTGCCGCGCTGTGGCCGCTGCTGTTTTCGGTGACGCCACCAAGGTCAAGTTCAGCCAGTTGAACGCCAAGGAGCGTTTCACCGCGCTTCAGTCCGGCGAAGTCGACATCCTGTCGCGTAACACCACCATGACCAGCTCCCGCGATGCGGGCATGGGCTTGAAATTCCCAGGCTTCATCACTTACTACGACGGCATCGGCTTTCTGGTAAACAACAAGCTGGGCGTTAAAAGTGCCAAGGAACTGGACGGTGCAACCATCTGCATCCAGGCCGGTACTACCACCGAGCTGAACGTTTCCGATTACTTCCGTGGCAATAACCTGAAGTACACCCCGATCACCTTTGACACCTCCGATGAAAGCGCCAAGTCGCTGGAATCCGGTCGTTGCGACGTGCTGACCTCCGACAAGTCCCAACTGTTCGCCCAGCGCAGCAAGCTGGCCGCACCGAAGGACTACGTGGTTCTGCCGGAAACCATTTCCAAGGAACCGCTGGGCCCAGTCGTGCGTAACGGCGACGACGAGTGGCTGGCCATTGTGCGCTGGGTTGGCTACGCCATGCTCAACGCTGAGGAAGCCGGTATCACTTCGAAAAACGTTGAAGCTGAAGCCAAGTCCACCAAGAACCCTGACGTAGCTCGTCTGCTGGGTGCTGATGGCGAATACGGCAAAGACCTTAAAGTGAAGAAAGACTGGGTCGTACAGATCGTCAAGCAAGTCGGTAACTACGGCGAAGTGTTCGAGCGCAACCTGGGCAAGAGCACCCCGCTGGAAATCGACCGTGGCCTGAACGCGCTGTGGAACGCCGGCGGCATTCAATACGCACCACCTGTGCGCTGATCGCTGATGGTTCTGTCACCCGGTGGGCCAACCGCCGGGTGATGTTCTGTTCCATTATTTCCGGGGCACTTCATGCAAAAACAAATCGGCGCACCAAAGCAGAAGCTCAGCTTCAGCGATCCCAAAGTGCGTGCGTGGCTCTTCCAGATCATCACGATTGTGGCGGTGGTCTCGCTGGGCTGGTACCTCTTCAACAACACCCAGACCAACCTTCAACACCGGGGCATTACCTCGGGTTTCGACTTTCTTGAGCGCAGTGCCGGCTTCGGCATCGCGCAGCACCTGATCGACTACACCGAATCGGACAGCTATGCCCGGGTCTTTGTGATCGGCTTGCTCAACACCTTGCTGGTGACCGTGATCGGCGTGGTCCTGGCGACGCTGCTCGGGTTCATCATCGGGGTGGCGCGGCTGTCGCCGAACTGGATGATCAACAAGCTGGCGACCGTGTATGTGGAAGTATTCCGCAACATCCCGCCGCTGCTGCAGATCCTGTTCTGGTATTTCGCGGTGTTCCTGACCATGCCGGGGCCGCGTAACAGCCATAACTTTGGCGATACCTTCTTTGTCAGCAGCCGTGGCCTGAATATGCCGGCCGCATTGGCCGCTGATGGGTTCTGGCCGTTTGTGGTCAGCATCGTGGTTGCCATTGTGGCCATCGTGCTGATGACCCGTTGGGCCAACAAGCGCTTTGAAGCGACTGGCGTACCCTTCCATAAATTCTGGGCGGGCCTGGCGCTGTTCATCGTGATCCCGGCATTGTGCGCGCTGATCTTCGGCGCGCCGCTGCACTGGGAAATGCCCAAGCTTTCAGGCTTCAACTTTGTCGGCGGCTGGGTACTGATTCCCGAACTGCTGGCCCTGACCCTGGCGCTTACCGTGTACACGGCAGCGTTTATCGCCGAGATCGTGCGCTCGGGCATCAAGTCGGTCAGCCACGGCCAGACCGAAGCCGCGCGCTCCCTGGGCCTGCGCCCTGGGCCGACGCTGCGCAAGGTCATCATCCCGCAAGCCCTGCGGGTGATCATCCCGCCGCTGACCAGCCAATACCTGAACCTGGCGAAAAACTCGTCGTTGGCCGCCGGTATCGGTTACCCGGAAATGGTTTCGCTGTTTGCCGGCACGGTGCTCAACCAGACCGGCCAGGCCATCGAAGTCATTGCTATCACCATGAGCGTGTACCTGGCGATCAGCATCAGCATTTCCCTGCTGATGAACTGGTACAACAAGCGCATTGCGCTGATCGAGCGGTGAGGAAACGCCCATGAGTTCGCATACTTTCAAACCCGATATGCCGCCACCGAACAAAGTGTTCGGGCCGATGGCATGGATGCGCGCCAACCTGTTCTCCAGTTGGCTCAATACCTTGCTGACGCTGTTGGCGTTTTACCTGATCTACCTGGTGGTGCCGCCGATCCTGAGCTGGGCGATCATCGATGCCAACTGGGTCGGGACCACGCGCGCAGACTGCACCAAGGAGGGCGCCTGCTGGGTGTTTATCCAACAGCGCTTCGGGCAGTTCATGTACGGCTACTACCCCGGCGATCTGCGCTGGCGTGTAGACCTGACCGTGTGGCTGGCCATCGTGGGTGTGGCGCCGTTGTTCATCTCGCGTTTCAAGCACAAGGCGGTTTACGGCCTGAGCTTTCTGGTGGTGTACCCGATTGTTGCCTTCTTCCTGCTGCACGGCGGGATCTTTGGCCTGGCCAACGTGGCCACCAGCCAATGGGGCGGCCTGATGCTGACCCTGGTCATCGCCACGGTCGGCATCGCCGGGGCCTTGCCGCTGGGGATTGTGCTGGCACTGGGACGGCGTTCGAACATGCCGGCAATTCGTGTGGTCTGCGTGACCTTCATCGAATTCTGGCGCGGCGTGCCGTTGATCACCGTGCTGTTCATGTCCTCGGTGATGCTGCCGCTGTTCCTGCCGGAGGGCATGGGCATCGACAAGCTGCTGCGCGCATTGATCGGCGTGATCCTGTTTCAGTCGGCCTACGTGGCGGAAGTGGTGCGCGGCGGTCTGCAGGCGATCCCAAAAGGTCAGTACGAAGCGGCCGCAGCGATGGGCCTGGGTTACTGGCGCAGCATGGGCCTGGTGATTCTGCCGCAAGCCCTGAAGATGGTGATCCCGGGCATCGTCAACACGTTTATTGCGCTGTTCAAGGACACCAGCCTGGTGATCATCATCGGCCTGTTCGACCTGCTCAACAGCGTCAAGCAAGCCGCCGCCGACCCGAAATGGCTGGGCATGGCCACTGAAGGCTACGTGTTCGCCGCCCTGGTGTTCTGGATTTTCTGTTTTGGTATGTCGCGCTATTCCATTCATTTGGAACACAAGCTCGACACAGGCCACAAGCGTTAGGAGTTGTTGTTATGAGCGAAGCGATCAAACAGCCTGTGAGCCCTGAAGGCATTATCCAGATGCAGGGCGTCAACAAGTGGTACGGCCAGTTCCACGTGTTGAAAGACATCAACCTCAACGTCAAGCAGGGCGAGCGTATCGTGCTGTGCGGCCCGTCGGGTTCGGGCAAGTCCACCACCATCCGCTGCCTCAACCGTCTGGAAGAGCACCAGCAAGGCCGCATCGTGGTCGATGGGGTGGAACTGACCAACGACCTCAAGCAGATCGAAGCGATCCGCCGTGAAGTCGGCATGGTGTTCCAGCATTTCAACCTGTTCCCGCACCTGACCATCCTGCAGAACTGCACGCTGGCGCCGATGTGGGTACGCAAGATGCCCAAGCGTAAGGCCGAAGAAATCGCCATGCACTACCTGGAGCGTGTGCGCATCCCGGAGCAGGCGCACAAGTTCCCGGGGCAACTGTCCGGCGGCCAGCAACAGCGTGTGGCGATCGCCCGCGCGCTGTGCATGAAGCCGAAAATCATGCTGTTCGACGAGCCGACCTCGGCCCTCGATCCAGAGATGGTCAAAGAGGTGCTGGACACCATGATCGGCCTGGCCGAAGACGGCATGACCATGTTGTGCGTGACCCACGAAATGGGGTTTGCGCGCACCGTGGCCAACCGCGTGATCTTCATGGACAAGGGCGAGATCGTTGAACAGGCGGCGCCGAATGACTTTTTCGATAACCCGCAGAATGATCGGACCAAGTTGTTCTTGAGCCAGATTTTGCATTGATCGATGGGTGATGTTTAACAATAAACCCGGCTTGGTGCCGGGTTTATTTTTGCCTGTTCAAGAGGCTTTGCGCCTCGGCATCATTGTCGACGGTGTAGGTAAAAGCACCGATCGAAAATTCGGTTCGTTTCCCTGCCTCAAAACCCTAGTGCCTTGCCCTTGTGGGAAAGTCCGAATAGGCTGTAGGAAAATTCATCCTATGATTGGACGAAAATGCGAAACCCATGACAGACATCGCCCCTCTGATCAAACGCTCTCTGGTCGACCAGGCTTTGGAGCAGCTGCGCCTGCGTATTACCCGAGGCCAATGGGCCATCGGCGAGCGCCTGCCCACCGAGCCCGAGCTGTCCGCCGAGTTGGGCATCAGCCGCAATACCGTGCGCGAGGCCATGCGTGTATTGGCGTTTTCCGGCTTGATTGAAATACGCCAGGGCGATGGCAGTTACCTGCGTTCGATGACCGACCCGCTGGGCGCGATGCGGGCGTTGTCGCATTGCACGTTGGAGCAGGCGCAGGAGACGCGGCAGATCCTCGAAGTGGAGGCGATCGGCCTGGCTGCGCTACGCCGAACCGCGGACGACTTGCAAGGTTTGCACGAGGCCCTGCAAAAGAGCGCCGAGCTTTATCACGGTGACCTGGAGGCCTATATCAGTGCCGACCTGCTGTTCCACAAACGCTTGGTGGACGCCGCGCACAACCCGGCCTTGAGTGAGCTGTACCAGTATTTTTCCGCCATCGTCGGCGCGCAGTTGCGCCAGACCCTGAACATATCGCCGCGTCGCCAGGCGGTGTTCGACCTGCATATCGCCCTGCTCGACGCCGTGGAACACCAGGACCCGGAACGCGCCAAATCCCTCTGCCGGCAGTTGATCCATGAACCTTGAAGCCAAACGCACGCGTGAACTCGAAGAACTGTTGATCGACGCCGAAGCCGACGACGAAGTGGTGCAAACCAGCCCCCCGGTGGTGAGCCGTCCTTGGTTACTGCTGCTGGGCCTGATTCTGGTGGCGTTGAACCTGCGACCGGCGCTGTCGAGCATGTCGCCGTTGCTCGCCGAGGTTTCCAGCAGCCTGGGATTGTCGGCGGCCAAGGCCGGTCTGCTGACCACCTTGCCGGTGTTGTGCCTGGGGTTGTTCGCACCCACGGCGCCGATCCTGGCGCGGCGTTTCGGCGCCGAGCGCGTCGTGCTGGGGATTCTGCTGACCCTGGCCGCCGGCATCATCCTGCGCAGTTCTTTTGGCGAAGTGGGGCTGTTCGCCGGCAGCCTGATCGCCGGTGCGAGCATCGGCATTATCGGTGTATTGCTGCCGGGCATCGTCAAGCGCGATTTCGCCAAACAGGCGGGCACCATGACCGGCGTGTACACCATGGCCCTGTGCCTGGGTGCCGCGTTGGCGGCGGGATCCACCGTGCCGCTGAGTCATTACTTCGGCGACAGCTGGAACATCGGCCTGGGGTTCTGGATTCTCCCGGCGTTGGTCGCGGCGTTGTTCTGGTTGCCACAAGTCGGCCAGAAACACGGCGCGCACCAGGTGGCCTATCGCGTGAAGGGCTTGTTGCGTGATCCGCTGGCCTGGCAGGTGACCTTGTACATGGGCCTGCAATCGTCCCTGGCGTACATCGTGTTCGGCTGGCTGCCGTCGATCCTGATCGGCCGTGGCCTGAGTGCCACCGAAGCCGGGTTGGCGTTGTCCGGCTCGATCATCGTGCAGTTATTCAGTTCGCTCGCCGCACCCTGGTTAGCCACCCGTGGCAAGGACCAGCGGCTGGCCATTGTGGTGGTGATGCTGCTGACCCTCGGTGGCCTGTTCGGCTGCCTGTATGCGCCGCTGGACGGGCTGTGGGGCTGGGCGATTGTGTTGGGACTGGGCCAGGGCGGTACCTTCAGCCTGGCGCTGACCTTGATCGTGCTCCGCTCGCGCGACTCCCACGTGGCGGCCAACCTGTCGAGCATGGCCCAGGGTATCGGCTATACCCTGGCGTCCATGGGCCCGTTTGCGGTCGGCGTGGTACACGACTGGACCGGTGGCTGGGGCGCAATCGGCTGGATTTTCGCGGTGATCGGCCTGGGCGCGATCATTGCGGGGTTGGGCGCCGGGCGTGCGCGATATGTGGCCGTGACCAGCGAGAAGGTCTAGAGGTACAGCACCTCGAGTGTGCTGGAACCATCGATATGTACGTCACTGCTGAGGTCCAGGTTCCGCGTGGCCGCGATCACCGTATCGACGCGCACCAGGCTGCTCAGCGTCTGGAAGGCCGTCGGCCCGCTGGTGCTGCCCACGGTGTCGGTGAAGCCTAGAAAGCTGCGCGAACCGATGTCGATGGCGTTGCTGTTGGCGGTGCGCCAGGCGACGCCGCCGCTGGTGGACTCGGTGCCATACACCTCAGGCAGGCTGTCGATCACTGTCTGCTTGGGGTCGAAGGTCAGGGAGTACAGGCCGATCTTGTTACCGCTCGGGTCCAGCCCCAGCCCGTAGTAAATCTCACTGTTGACGTTGGCGGTGCCATCGCGGTTGTCAGCCATGCGCAGGGCGTAACGGGTCGCGGCCTCGCAGTTGATGGTCACGCTCAGGTAGCGCACCGGCAGGCGCTTGCCGCGGTCGATGTTCAAGTCCTGTCGGGAAATCTTGCCGTAGTCGATCAGCCCGTTACTCGACAGCGTCGGTGTGCAGGCGCTGGGGGTGAGCCTGCCGGTGAGGCCGAGTTCGACACTGGAGGCCGCCGTGGCCCCGGCGCTGAGGGGCAGCAAGGCAAGTGTTGCAAGGAAATTCTTGCGTAGGTTCATGACCGTACTCCTTGATCAGAGGTAGATGATTTCAAGCGTGCCAGACCCGTCGAGCAGGACTTCCGTGCGCAGGTCGAGGCTGTTCATGGGCGACAGAATGGCGCGCACGCTGATCTGCCCGCTCAGGTTGCGGATCGCCGTGGGGCCGGCGTGGCTGCCGGGTGTATCGGTAAAGCCCAACAAGCTGTTGTTGCCGATGGGAATCGGGTAGGTGCTGGAACTGCTCCAGGCCACGCCACCGGTGGTGGAGTCGGTGCGGTAGACCTGGGGGAGGGCGTCGGCGCGCAGGTCGAAGGGGTCGAAGTAGAGGAAGTAGCGGCCGATTTTATTGCGGCTGTCATCCACCCCCAAGCCGTAGGCCGTCTCGTCGGCGCCGCCAGTGGCCGAGCCTTTGCGGTTGTCTTGCATGCGCAAGGCAAACCGGGTCGGGCCGTCGCAACCGATGCTCAGCATCAGGCTGCGGGAGGCCAGGCCGGTTTCCTTGTCGGCGTTCAGGCTCTTGGCCAACATACGACCAAAATCGACAATGCCAGCGTTGGACAGGTTGATTTCGCAGGCGGCGGGGGCGAAGCCAGCTTGCAGCGACAGCTCCCGCGCGCGGCCGGTTGCAACGGCATCGATCAGCCCATGGGTGTCCCACGTCACCGCGTCACGTACTTGCGTCGCCTCGGCCTGCGCCCAGGCGTTGACCTGCAACTGCACAGAAAAGCTGCTGCCGGTGGCCGGCTGGCCGTCGCGCAAGGGTGCGATGGCGTGCTCGGGCTGCCAGTCCAGCACCTTGCCCCGGGCACTGGGCGCCTGGCCTTGCGCGGTGATCAGGCCCAGGTCCACGGCCTGGCCGTCGAGTACCGCATCGCTGGCTTGCACGCGGTAGCTGCCGAGGTCGGTAAAGCGGTAGCGCTCGGCGGTGGCGGCCAGGGCTCGATAAAACAGGTGCATGTCGGTGGGCGTCGGGCAGTTCAGGGTCAAGCTCAGGCGGCGTTCTCCCAGCAGGATTTCCGCGTTGGGAGTGCGCTCCACTGCGCGGTTGACCACGCCGAAATCCAGGCGCGCCTGGCTGAGGCTGAGCTGGCAGTCATCGGCTTGCGCCTGGCCCTGGGCAGTGGCGGCCAGGGCCAGTGCCAGCGGCAATAATCGCTTCATTACAGTTTTCCTCATGGCGTCACACAGCGCGCCGGAGCGGTTTCGAAATACACCTGCGGGTCGGCTTTTTCCGCGAGGTCTACCTGCAGTTCGCAGCGGCTGATGCCGGGCGCCTTGACCCACAAACGACGTGGGTCCAGCACGTTCGGCAGGAACACCTGGCTGCCTTCCTGCACCAGGGTCACGAACTCGCCATCGGCGGTGCTGACCGTGGCGCCACGGGGCAGCGGTGCGCCGTGGTCGGTGGTGACCGTGAGCAAGGCGCGGCGGGTCAGGGCCACGCCGAATTCCACGCGGTCCACTGCGCCTCGCCCGGCGGTAATCACTGCCAGGCCGTTGCTGATATCGGCATTGCGTGGCAGTGACTGGGTTTGCACTTCCACTGCGCTGCGCCCGTAGGCGGACACCTGCGGCACCACCGCCTGGCCCAGGCCGTCGGTCCACACTGGGCCGCTGGGCGTGGTGAGCTTGACCCCGGCCATTTCCCCCACGGAAACCAGCGCGAACGTGTCGCGCACCGAGTACGGCGAGAACGTCACGCCGCCGCCGTGGGCCACCACCGCACCGCGAGCGCCGCCCTGGTAGCTGGACCGTTCGGCGTCCGAGCGGCTGTAGTTGAAGTCCAGTTGCGCGTAGCGCGGCAAGTAGGACACGCCGAGCGTGGACTCCACTTGATGGTCGCGGCTGTCGTGTTCGGCGCTGACCCGATAACTGAGTTGATCGTCGACTTGCTCGTTCACGCCCAGGCCGATGCGGTGCTCGCCACCGGAGTTGCGCACCCAGGCCCGGCCACGGCGGTTTTCGCCCAAGGGCACGCTGAGGTTCAGGTACACCGCGTTCTCATCGTTGTGGCGGCCGCTGACCTGCCATTCGGCGCTGGCCGACAGCGACACGCCGCGCACGCTGGTGCCCCAGGATGCGAGGGCACGACTGCTGTTTTCGCCATTGAAGGTGCTGGTGCGCGACAGCCCTGCATTGAACGCGCCCAGCCACGGATGGGCCCAGCCCAGCGACAGGCTTTGCTGGTCGCGGTAACGCGTGCGCCGGCCTTCGTCATCCCGCGGATCGTAGGCGGCGTCTTCCAGTTCGCGGTAGCCCAGGGTGCGGTGGGAGGTTCCGGCGGTGATCGACCACTGCTGTCCCAGGCGCTGGGACAAGGTCAGATCGGTTTGCACGCCGCGCTCATGCTGGCGCTGCGCGTCGGCAATCTGCGTCGACAGCTGCACCTGGCCGTCAGCCC
>NZ_JBAWDE010000071.1:0-3969 GCF_049590575.1 Pseudomonas sp. | reverse complement strand
GGGCAAGCCTGCTCGCCACAAGGGTTTGCTCATTACAGGAATTGGCTGTCCTGCAATCAGATCACCGCTTTGACAGCTCCATGATCATGCGGCTGAGCAAGTAAATCCGCGGCGCCACACTCTCCACATCCGCGTATTCTTCCGGCGTGTGAATATTCCCGCCCACGATCCCGAACCCGTCCAATGTCGGCGTGCCAACCCCGGCGGACAAACTCGCATCCGCCGCCCCGCCGCTGCCTTCAATAGTCAATTTTTTGCCCAGTTCCCCGTAGATCCCCTGGGCAATCGCGACCAGTTTGTCCGACTCCGGCGTTTGCGGCATGGGTGGCAGGCCGCGCTGCAGGGTGGTCTTCACGTCGGTTTCGGGGATCAGTTTGTTGGCCGACACCCGCGCGAGGTCTTTCTCGATCCGATCAAACTCTTCCGGCAGCGCGGCGCGCACGTCGGCTTTGGCGGTGGCCTGGTCGGGGATGACGTTGGTGCGGTCGCCAGACTTGATCACGGTGAAGTTGATGGTGGTTTTCTTCTCTTCGTCGCCCAGTTTGCCCAGTTGCAGGATCTGGTGCGCGGCTTCCATGGCGGCGTTGCGCCCCAACTCAGGCGCGACGCCGGCGTGGGCCGCTTTGCCTTTGACTTCGACCACCGCGGTGGCGCTGCCTTTGCGCCACACCACCAGGCCGTCGGCTGGGCGGCCGGGTTCGAGGTTGAGGGTGACGTCGTGGGCTTTGGCGGTTTTGCGGATCAGCTCGGAGGCGGCGTCGGAGCCGGTTTCTTCGCTGGCGTCGAGCAGGAAGGTGATTTGCGCATAGTCCTTGAAGCCCTGGTTTTTCAGGACTTTCAACGCGTAGATGCCGGCGACGATGCCGCCCTTGTCATCCATCACGCCCGGACCATAGGCGCGGCCGTCCTTGATATGGAACGGGCGCTCGGCGGCCGATCCTTCCTTGAACACGGTGTCCATGTGCGCCATCAGCAGGATCTTGGCCTTGCCGGTGCCCTTGAGCGTGGCGATCACGTGGCTGCTGTTGGCCGCCTTGTCCGGCACGAGTTCAATGGTGAAACCGAGTTGTTTCAGCTCGTCAACGGCAATGTCGCGCACTTGGGTCAGACCCGGCTCGTAGCCGGAGCCTGAGTCGATATTCACCAGGCGCTCAAGCAGTTTCAGGGCCTCGGTCTTGTACTGTTCGGCATCCGCCTGGATTGGCTTGTGGGGTTCGGCGCTGTAGGCCGGGATCGCGAAGGACAAGGCCAGGGTCGCGGCCAGGAGGGTACGTGGAAAGTTGAAGAGCATGGACCGGTCCTTGTTTGTTGTTGGAGGTGCTGCCACACCCTACCCCACTAGACCGATCGCAACCAACTCCCCTGCACTGAACTGACCCGGTTACGCCCGCTGCTCTTGGCCTCGTACAAGGCCTGGTCGGCGTCGTTCAACCAACTGGTGGAGTCGGCGTGCCCCGGTTGATACGGCGCCAGGCCGATGCTCAAGCTCACGCGCAATGTCGGGTCCTGGACATACGCCAGCGCGTTGAACCGGTCGCGCAGAGCGTCCATCACTTCGGTCGCGCGGCTAAGGGGCATGTCCGGCAAGATCACGCAGAACTCGTCACCACCATAACGTCCGGCCAGGTCGGTGGCGCGCATGTTTTGGCGCAGCACCTTGCTGAGTTGGCGCAGGACGATATCGCCAGTGACATGGCCATACGTGTCGTTGATGGCCTTGAAGTGGTCGATGTCGATCAGCGCAATCGCCGCACCCTGCTGTTCACGGCGGCAGCGTTGGAACTCGATTTCCAGATGGTCTTTCCAGGCGCCATGGTTAAGCAGGCCGGACAGGCTGTCGGTGCGGCTCAAGGCCAGCAGCTCGCGCTTGTGACGGGCCAGGGTCACGGCCTGGCGGTAGCAGATCCAGCCGAGGGCCAGCGGATACAGCATCAGGATCGGCAGGCAGGCGTAGAGCTGGGCCTGGGTGGTCACGGCGATAAACGCCGGCGCAAATATCAGCAGCGCGGCGCCGATGCCCAGCGCCTGCGCCACCCACCCCGCGAGCATGAAACGCGGGCCGCCGATGGCCACGTTGTTCATGGTCATCATCGACAGCGTGGTCACGGCGGGCAGTGGATTGAAGTGCATGGCGCCGACCCAGAACCCGCCGCAGAACGAATCGAAAAGCAGGTTGCGGCGTTCGCTGCGCAACGCGTGGGCGCTACGCAACGACACTTGATACGCCAAGTGCGGCCAGACAAATGCGTTGACCAGCATCCAGGCCCACACCCACCAGGCCGGGTTCAAGGGGTACATGGCAAACACCACGCACACAAGGCCGAGCGTCAACCCCAGGATTCGGGATTTGTACATCCGTGAAGCGAGCGGAAGTGCGTTTCCTTCTGCTGCGGACATGGCGGGATGAAATCCTGAGGGAGTGCCTGGAGTCTATCAGGGCGCGGGCAGATCGCCACTACCACTCAGAAGCCCGGCGGGTGCCGCAGGTGTTTGACGCACCATTGAATGATGCAGGTCGGTAAACCCAAGCGTTACAGCCGGCCAGAGACCTTGCTGCGATTTATAACCGCCTATGTTGTGCGTTGACCAACCCTGTTACACACCATATAGTGTGCCCACAAACAAAACAGACCACTACATAGTGTGCAATCTCGGTATTTACCGACCACACTATGCGCAATATTTCAATGCTTTGTAGCCTGCAAATCACCTATTAATAGACGGGTTCACACGCCGTCAGAACAGACCAGGAAGGAGTATTTCAATGCTGAGTTGGGATGAAGTCGACAACGAAGACACCGGTGCAGCGGTGATCAAGGGCGCCAACGCCGGGCATGCCAGCGAAGCCAACATGGACCGCCTCGACGGTGCCGGTGCCGCGGCTGCCCTCGAAGCGCGCAATGTGACTGCCAACGACTCCGCCGCCATCATCCGCGCCAAGGCCGCCCTCGACAAACTCGACGTCGCCGAAGGTCTCGCCGAGCTCGAAGGCTCCGCCGCCCGCGTCGCCGTTGACGAAAAGCGCATGATCAACTGCCGCGCCGACCTCAACCAACTCGTGCCCTTCAAGTACGACTGGGCCTGGCAGAAGTACCTCGACGGCTGCGCCAACCACTGGATGCCGCAAGAGGTCAACATGACCGCCGACATCGCCCTGTGGAAAACCCCCGAAGGCCTGACCGACGACGAACGCCGCATCGTCATGCGCAACCTCGGCTTCTTCTCCACCGCCGACTCCTTGGTCGCCAACAACCTGGTCCTGGCCGTGTACCGCCTGATCACCAACCCGGAATGCCGCCAGTACATCCTGCGCCAGGCCTTCGAAGAAGCGATCCACACCCACGCCTACCAGTACTGCATCGAATCCCTGGCCATGGATGAAGGCGAAATCTTCAACATGTACCACGAGATTCCATCGGTCGCGAAAAAGGCCGCCTGGGGCCTGAAATACACCCGTTCGATCTCCGATCCGAAGTTCGAAACCGGCACCGTCGACACCGATAAAGAACTGCTGCGCAACCTCGTCGCCTACTACTGCGTCCTGGAAGGCATCTTCTTCTACTGCGGCTTCACCCAGATCCTGTCCATGGGCCGCCGCAACAAAATGACCGGCGTGGCGGAACAGTTCCAGTACATCCTGCGCGATGAGTCGATGCACCTGAACTTTGGTATCGATGTGATCAACCAGATCAAAATCGAAAACCCGCATTTGTGGGATGCCGAGATGAAAGAAGAAGCCACCCAGATGATCCTGCAAGGGACGCAGCTGGAGATTGAATATGCACGCGATACCATGCCGCGCGGCGTGTTGGGCATGAACGCGGCGATGATGGAGGACTACCTCAAGTTCATCGCGAACCGTCGTCTGTCGCAGATTGGGCTGAAGGAAGAGTATCCGGGGACGACTAACCCGTTCCCTTGGATGAGCGAGATTATGGATTTGAAGAAAGAGAAGAATTTCTTTGAGAC
>NZ_JBAWDE010000070.1:0-3073 GCF_049590575.1 Pseudomonas sp. | reverse complement strand
TGGAAGACCCGCGCGTGCCGGAACTGGCGCAGCGCCTGTACCACGGCGGCTACCTGGCCAAGGCGCCGACCGGCAATGCCCGGCAATACCGCGACGACCTGGTCAAGGCGGTGAAGGCGTTCCAGCTCAGCCACTCCCTGCAGTCGGACGGCGTGATTGGCGCCGGCACTGTGACCGAACTGAATATCAGCCCGGCGATTCGCCGCGAACAGCTGCGCATCAACCTCGAACGTTTCCGCTGGCTGGCCCAGGACCTGGAGCCCGAAGGCGTGCTGGTCAACGTCGCTGCCGCGCAACTGAGCGTCTACCAGAGCGGCATCCCGGTGTGGCAAACCCGCCTGCAAGTGGGGCGCGCCGAACGCCAGACGCCGCTGCTCAAATCGCGCATCACACGGCTGACCCTCAACCCCACCTGGACCATCCCGCCGACCATCATGCGCGAGGACAAACTGCCGGCCATCCGCCTCAACCCCGAGTACCTGCGCCAGCAAAACCTGCAAGTCCTGGATGCCGAAGGGCGCCCGCTGACCCCCGAGCAAGTCGACTGGGCGCGCCCCGGCAATATCCTGCTGCGCCAGGAAGCCGGCCCGCGCAACCCGCTGGGCAAAATCGTGATGCGCTTTCCCAACCCGTACTCGGTGTACCTGCACGACACCCCCAGCCAGCCGCTGTTTACCAAGGGCCCGCGCGCCTTCAGCTCGGGGTGCGTGAGGGTTGAACAGCCGTTGCTGCTGCGCGACCTGCTGGTCAGCCCGGCCGAACGCGCGCGCACCGATGAACTGCTGGCCACCGGCCTGACCCACGAATTCCGCCTGGCCACCCCGGTGCCGGTGCTGTTGGGCTACTGGACCGTGCAAGTCGATGGCCAGGGTGACCTGGTGTACGCGCCGGATATCTACGCGCGTGACCCGGTGTTGATGAAGGCCATGGGCAGTGTGCTTTGAGGGCACCAGGTTCGGTCAAATAGCACCGCCAAGCCCGCCTGGTGGCTGATGCCGATCACGGTGCTCTTCGGCATCTGTTCGCGTAGCAGCACCAACAAGGCGTGGGCGCTGGCCTCGTCGAGCTGATTAGTGGCTTCATCCAGATACAAAGTGTCGGGCGCATACAGCAGCGCCCGCGCCAGGCCGATACGTTGTTGCTCGCCGCCGGACAACTCGCGCGCCCATTCGCATTGCTCATCCAGGCGTTGCACCAGCGCCGCCAAGCCCACCTGCTGCAACACGGCGCCCAAGCGCGCGGTACTCGGCACTGCCAGCGCCGGGTAAGCCAGCAGATTGCGCAACGGCATGCTCGGCAGATAGGGCTTTTGCGGCAGTAACAAACTGCGCCCCGGCGGCAATTGCCAGCCACCTCGGCAGTACGGCCAGATCCCCTGCAAGGTGCGCAGCAACGTCGATTTGCCCAGACCACTGCGCCCGGCGATCAACAGCCATTCGCCCTGGGCCACTTGCACCGACACATCGGCCAGCAACACTCCGGCGTCCGGGCGCAGCACATCCAGGCCGTTGACGCACAGGCACTCGCCGATCACCGGCGGCCTGGCCTGGCAGCGGCTGGCGGCAATCGCCTGTTCAAATTGGCCCAGCCGCTCCACTGCCGAACTCCAGCGCATCAACTTCGGGTACAACTTGATAAACCAACTGAGCGAACCTTGCACCGCGCTGAACGCACTGCGGATCTGCATCAGCCCGCCCAGGGTGATGGTCTTGGCCAGGAAAGCGGGCAGGGCGGCAAACACCGGAATGATCAGGCTCACCCGCTCATAGCTGACGGTAAACAGGCTGAGGTTACGCTCGCGGCCCATCAACTGGCGCCAATTGTGCGCAATCGCGCCGAATTGCTCGGCCAGGTGCTGGCGCTCCACCGCCTCGCCACGGTACAGCGCGATTTGCTCGGCGTGCTCGCGCTTGCGCAGCAGGCTGGCGCGAAAGTCGGCCTCGTAGTGCTGGCGGTCCACATTCAAGCGGTGCAGCGGGCGGCCGACCCAATGGGTGACCAGGCTGCCGGCCAGGGTGTAGATCAGCACGATCCACACCAGGTAGCCCGACACGGTGATGCTGTACTCGCCCAGGCTGAAGGTCTGCACCCCGGACAGCTGCCAGAGGATGCTCATGAACGCGCCGACCTGGGCCATGTTGATAATGAACGACGCCACCAGCTCCACGCTCAGGTCGGCGACGATATCCACGTCTTCGCTGATGCGCTGGTCGGGGTTGTCCGGCTCGCCGGCCAGCCCCAGACGGTAGAAGGCCTGGTCCGCCAGCCAGGCGTCAGTGAACTGCGCGGTCATGGCCTGGCGCCAACGCAACACCAGGGCTTTGCGCACCCAGTCCAGCGCGACCACGATCAGCACATAAGCGCCCAGGTACAGCACGTAGCGGCCCATCAACGCGTACAACGCCGGAGTGTCGAACGCGCCAAGGGTGTCGTAGAAGGTCTTGCTCCAGGCATTGATCAGCACGTTGATCTGCACGATCAGCAGGCCCATGCCGATTATCCCGGCGAGCATCAACCAGCCCAGCCACTGGGTGCGCTGGCGCCAGAACGGCGCGGCCAGGCGGTAAAATGTGCGCAGGCTGTTCACCGGGCCTGCGCCTTGGGCAGCACGCGCAGCAGCACTTGGTTAGCCGCCGGGAACAGCTGGCTGGCCAAGGGTTTGAGCGCCTCGATGCGCAGGCCATCCGGTAACTCGGCTTGGCGGGTCAGGTAACGCGGGTCTTGCCACTGGCGCTCGCTGAGCAGCAGGCGGCGCCATTGCGTGGCCGGGTCGGCCAGGCGTTTTTGCTCTTGGCGGCGCAGTTCGGCGCGTTCGCCAGCCACCCACTTCGCGTCCACCGAGCGTTCCAGTTGAACCAGGGTTTGCCGGGCCAGGGCCCATAACTCATCGGCGCGTTGCGGGTCGCAGGTGAAGCTCAGCTGGCTTTCGATGCGCTGGGTGTCGGGGTTCAATGCACTCTCGAAGCGCAGGCGATACACCCCGGAAGCCTCACCGCGCAGGCGTTGCTTGAGCTGCTGGTTGGCCAGCTCGCGCAGCGCGGCGACGCGGGCCGCAGCCTCGGGCGACCACGGC
>NZ_JBAWDE010000069.1:0-6047 GCF_049590575.1 Pseudomonas sp. | reverse complement strand
CGCGGCAGATTTGCAAAGCCAGTTGGACAAGCTGCAAAAGCTGATTCAGCTGAAAAACGATCAACTGGCGCGCTTGCAGGCTGAAAAGGGCGACCCGGCGGCGCCAGCCACGGCAGCGATGCCGGCTCAACTGGCAGGTGAGCCCGCGAGCACTGCGGCAGCGCCCGATGCTGCGCCGGCAGCCACGGCGCCTGCGCCGGAGCCAATCAAGCCAGGTGTCGCGCCCGCGACCACCGAAGGCAAGTTCAACGACTTGCTGACCAACCCGATCGTATTGGGCGTGATCGGCGGTGCGGCAGGCTTGCTGGTGCTGCTGCTCCTGCTGTTGTGGGCGCGCCATCGCAACGCTCGCCTCGAGGAAGAGAAGCACCTGCGCATGGCGCGGGCCCTGGCCGAAGAGCCGCCGTTCAACTCCAATATCGACCAGGACCTGCCGCCCGACAGCTTCGGAGGCCTTGAGGTACCGCCGCCAAACGTCAAGCTGGCAGCCGCTCCCGCGCCGGCGCCTGTGGTTGAGCCGGCCACGGTAGTGCCGACCGTCGCGTCCGTGCTTGCGCCGCTGGCGGTGGCCGTGGCCCCGCAGAACGCCAACGATGCCTTGGCTCAGGCCCAATCGCATATTGACCGTGGCCATCTGAACCAGGCTGCTGATGTGCTGGAGCAGGCGATCAAGCATGAGCCCAAGCGCAGTGATCTGCGTTTGAAGTTGATGGAAGTCTACGGCCTGCAAAACGACAAGGACGGTTTCGTCACCCAGGAGCGCCAACTGGTGGCCAATGGCGAAAACCATGCCCAGGTCGAGCAGCTCAAGCGCCGTTTCCCGGCCATGGCTGTGCTGGCGGCGGGCGTCAGTGCCGCCGTGGCGGCTGCTGCGCTGGACGCCCAGTACGTCAAGGATTTGCTCGAGGACAAGCCCGTTGCAGCAGAGCCCGAGTCTTTCGACACCGATTTCGATTTGAGCCTGGACGATCTGGAAGCCGTTTCGCCGGCCGTGGCCAAGGATGATCAACCAACGTTCGAGTCGCTTCTGCAGCAGCAAACCGAGGCCAAGGCGAGCCCGGAGGATCTGTCGGACTTCGACCTGGACCTGCAGTTGGACGACCCGGCTTCAGATCTTTCTGACGATGACTTTCTCTCCGGCCTTGAAGACCAGATGAAAGGCCCGCCCGCGGTCGAGCCACCGACCCTGACCCCGGCGGCACCGGACGACTTCGAATTGCCGGACGATTTCGACCTTTCCCTGGCCGATGAGCCCGAGGCGCCTGCCCAGCCTGACGCCTTTGCGTCGGAACTGGATGACGTCAACGCCGAGCTGGACCGCCTGTCTCAGAGCCTGGAGCACCCGTCCATCGAGCCGTCCTTCACCGCTGAAGATGCGGCGTTGGGCGAGGACGATCCGGAATTTGACTTCCTGTCCGGCACCGACGAGGTCGCCACCAAGCTCGACCTCGCCCAGGCGTATATCGACATGGGTGACACTGATGGCGCACGCGACATCCTATCCGAAGTGCTGACCGAAGGTGATGAGGTGCAGCGCGGCGAAGCCAAGGAGATGCTCGGGCGCATTTGATCCAATGTGGGAGGGGGCTTGCTCCCGATTGCGTTTTGCCATTCGACACATCGTTGACTGAGCTAACGCCATCGGTGGGCAAGCCCCCTCACGCATTTAGCCCATAACAAAAGCGCCCGCCACTCGGCCGTCGCCTCTATAATGGCCGCCTTTGCGCAACTCATCAGGCTCTCAGTTCTTGGCAAATATAGATAACGCGGCCGCCGAAATGGCGGCCGCAGGCTTTTACCGCATCGCCCTGGGCGTGGAATACAAAGGCTCGCGCTATCGCGGCTGGCAGCGTCAGGCATCCGGTGTGCTGACGGTGCAGGAAACCCTGGAAAAGGCCCTGTCGAAAGTCGCCGACTCACCGGTGTCGCTGATGTGCGCCGGGCGCACCGACGCCGGCGTGCATGCGTGCGGCCAGGTGGTGCACTTCGACACCCAGGCCGAGCGGTCGATGAAGGCGTGGGTAATGGGCGCCAATATCAATTTGCCGCATGACGTCAGCGTCAGTTGGGCCAAGGTCATGCCCGCGCACTTTCATGCGCGCTTCAAGGCCATCGCCCGGCGTTATCGCTACGTGATCTACAACGACCAGATCCGCCCGGCGCATCTGAATGAAGAAATCACCTGGAACCACCGCCCGCTGGACGCCGAGCGCATGGCCGAGGCTGCGCAGCACTTGGTCGGTGTGCATGATTTCAGTGCTTTCCGTGCCGGCCAATGCCAGGCCAAGTCGCCGATCAAGGAAGTCCATCACCTGCGCGTGACCCGCCACGGCAAGATGATCGTGCTGGATATCCGTGCCGGCGCCTTCTTGCACCATATGGTGCGCAACATTGCCGGGGTGCTGATGACCATCGGCACTGGCGAGCGCCCGGTGGAATGGGCCAAAGAAGTGCTGGAAAGTCGCGTACGCCGTACGGGCGGGGTGACGGCGCATCCGTTCGGCCTGTACCTGGTGGAGGTGGAGTACCGCGACGAGTTCGAACTGCCGGAACGTTTCATCGGGCCACACTTCCTCACAGGTTTCAGCGAACTTGGCGGCTGACGCCCGGAATAGCTTTTGTTACCATCCGGGACTTTCTCGGTTCAACCCTGGGGTTTCTACGACATGTCAGCCGTTCGCAGCAAGATTTGCGGGATTACCCGCATAGAAGACGCGCTGGCGGCAGTCGAGGCGGGGGCGGATGCGATTGGTTTTGTGTTCTACGCCAAGAGCCCGCGAGCGGTGAACGTGTTGCAGGCACGCGCAATCATTGCTGCGTTGCCGCCGTTCGTGACCACCGTGGGCTTGTTCGTCAACGCCAGCCGTTGCGAACTCAACGAAACCCTGGATGCCGTACCCCTGGACATGCTGCAGTTTCACGGCGACGAAACCCCTGATGAATGCGAAAGCTACCAGCGCCCGTATATCAAGGCGTTGCGCGTCAAGGCCGGTGATGACATCGCCGCTGCCTGTGCCGCCTATGCCGGTGCACGCGGAATTCTGCTGGATACCTACGTAGAAGGCGTACCCGGTGGCACTGGCGAAGCATTCGACTGGTTGCTGATCCCCGCGGGTTTGAGCAAGCCGATCATCTTGGCCGGTGGCCTGACGCCGGGTAATGTCGGGGCGGCCATCGAGCAGGTGCGGCCGTATGCCGTGGACGTCAGCGGCGGGGTAGAGCAGGGCAAGGGCATCAAGGATCACAGCAAGATTCGCGCATTCATGCAGGCTGTGCGCAACAGCAGTGGCGCGATGTGACGGCTGGCAGTCTGCCGCCGTCCATAACTACCACTGTGTAAAACAGCACCGGCGCCGCCTGCGGGAGGCCCGGAAATGAAGTGGCAACCCTGCGTTGGCAGGTTGTCTGGAAGGCTGAGGAGGCATGCGGAAAAGGCCGGTCGAACGTCTGACCCCGTCCAGCATGTGTCATCGCCACATATGAATTTAGCTCAAGGGCATACACGGGGCTGAGTTCAAGCCACCGGTACTGGAGAAAGAAAGCATGAGCAACTGGTTAGTAGACAAACTGATCCCTTCGATCATGCGTTCCGAGGTGAAGAAAAGCTCGGTTCCTGAAGGTCTGTGGCACAAGTGCCCATCCTGCGACGCGGTGCTGTACCGCCCTGAGCTGGAAAAGACCCTGGATGTTTGCCCCAAGTGCAACCACCACATGCGTATCGGCGCTCGCGCCCGCATCGATATCTTCCTCGACGCCGACGGCCGTAACGAGCTGGGCGCCGACCTGGAGCCGGTTGACCGTCTCAAGTTCCGCGATGGCAAGAAGTACAAGGACCGCCTGACCGCTGCGCAGAAGCAGACCGGTGAGAAAGACGCGCTGATTTCCGTCAGCGGCAAGCTGCTGGGCATGCCGGTGGTGGTGTCGGCGTTTGAGTTCTCCTTCATGGGCGGCTCCATGGGTGCCATCGTCGGCGAGCGCTTTGTTCGCGCCGCCAACTATGCCCTGGAAAACCGTTGCCCGATGATCTGCTTCGCCGCCTCCGGTGGTGCGCGTATGCAGGAAGCGCTGATCTCCCTGATGCAAATGGCCAAGACTTCCGCGGTACTGGCGCGTCTGCGTGAAGAAGGCATCCCGTTCATCTCCGTGCTGACCGACCCGGTCTACGGCGGCGTTTCCGCCAGCCTGGCGATGCTGGGTGACGTGATCGTCGGCGAGCCAAAAGCGCTGATCGGCTTTGCCGGCCCGCGAGTGATCGAACAGACCGTGCGTGAAAAACTGCCGGAAGGCTTCCAGCGCAGCGAGTTCCTGCTGGAACACGGCGCCATCGACCTGATCATCCCGCGTGGCGAGTTGCGCCCACGCCTGGGTAACCTGCTGGCACAGATGATGGGCCTGCCGACTCCTGTTTACGTCGCGCCTAAAGTCGAGCCGATTGTTGTGCCGCCGGTGCCTGCAAACCTATGACCCAACGTACCCTTGGCGAATGGCTCGCCTACCTTGAGCAATTGCATCCGTCAGCCATCGACATGGGCCTGGAGCGCTCGCAACAGGTAGCGGCCCGCCTTGGGTTGGGGCGCCCGGCACCGCGCGTGATCACGGTGACCGGCACCAACGGCAAGGGCTCTACCTGCGCCTTTGTCGCGGCGCTGCTGCAGGCCCAGGGGTTGAACGTCGGCGTGTACAATTCCCCGCACCTGCTGCGTTACAACGAGCGGGTGCAGCTCAATGGCGTCGAAGCCACTGACGAGCAACTCTGCGAAGCCTTTGCCGCACTCGATGCGGGCCGGGGCGAAATTTCCCTGACTTACTTCGAGATGGGCACCCTGGCGGCGTTCTGGCTGTTCGAGCGTGCGCAACTGGATGTGGTGGTGCTGGAAGTTGGCCTGGGCGGGCGCCTGGACACGGTCAACGTGGTGGACGCCGACTTGGCGCTGGTCACCAGCATTGGTGTGGACCATGCCGACTACCTGGGAAACACCCGCGAATCCGTGGCCTATGAAAAGGCCGGGATTTTCCGCCAGGGCAAGCCTGCGCTGTGTGGTGACCTGGATCCGCCGCAACCCTTGCTGGACAAGGTGCGCGAGCTGGATTGCGCGTTCTTCCTGCGGGGCCGCGAATTCAATCTTGAGATCGGTGACCAGCACTGGCAGTGGCGCGGGCTTGATGCGCGTGGCCAGGCTGTGGAACTGCGCGACCTGCCGCTGTTGAACTTGCCGATGGAAAACGCCGCGCTCGCGTTGCAAGCCTATCTGTTGCTGGACCTGCCGTGGAATGCCGAGCAGGTTGCTGCGACCTTGCTCAACACCCGTGTGGTCGGGCGCCTGGACCGTCGTAAGTTCGAATGGCAAGGCAAGCGCCTGAACCTGCTGCTGGATGTGGGGCACAACCCGCATGCCGCCGAGTACCTGGCGCAGCGCCTGGTGCGCACGCCGCCGGCCGGTCGCCGCCTCGCCGTGTTTGGTCTGTTGGCCGACAAGGACCTGGACGGCGTGGTGGCGCCGTTGCTGGCGAGTGTCCAGGCCTGGGCAGTGGCGCCGCTGGATACGCCACGAAGTCGCCCGGCCGCTGAGTTGGAAGTGGCCTTGCAGAACCTTGGCGCGCCGGTAGCGTCGTATGCAAGCGTGACCGCAGCCCTTGAGGCGCAGTGTGCGGTAGCAACGGCCGAGGACGAGATTCTGTTGTTCGGATCATTTTATTGTGTTGCCGAGGCGCTTGAGTGGTTGGCCCGGCGCTCCACGGAGGAAGCTGCACATGGCATTACTGGATAGCGCATACAAGCAGCGGATGGTCGGAGCCCTGGTTCTGGTGGCGTTGGCGGTGATTTTCCTGCCGATGCTGTTTTCCCGTCAGGACGAAGAGCGCCAAGTAGTCGTAGAAGCCCCGGCTGCGCCACAGGCGCCGGCGGTGCCGCAGGTGCAGGTTGAGCCGGTGGTGGTGCCGGAGCCCCAGGCGCTGCCGGACGAAGAGCCGGTGCCGGCTGAGGATGAAGTCGCCGCGCAACAGGCGCCTTCGATGCCGGTACAGCCGAGTGTGCCGGTGGTCAAGCC
>NZ_JBAWDE010000068.1:0-101694 GCF_049590575.1 Pseudomonas sp. | reverse complement strand
TCATCACGCTGGCGTGGCGGCAGCGCCGAACCCCGCGCTGCAGCCGACGCGCCTGGCGATGGCGCTGTACGCCATCGCCGGTGGTGTGGCGCTGGGCTATGAAGTGGTGTGGTCGCAATCGATTGTGCAGTTCATGAGCACCCGCACCTATGCCTTCGCCGTGGTCTTGGCCACCTACCTGACCGGACTGTTTATCGGCAGCCAATTGATGTCGCGCCGGGTCGAGCGTCTGCGCGATCCGTGGGGCGCGTTCGGTCTGCTGATTGCCGGCGCGGGCTTGGTCGCGTTGCTTGAGATTGCCCTGCTGGGCCGCTGGCTGGTGGTGCTGCAAACCCAGGCCGAGGCGCTGGTGCTGAGCTTGGGCGGCAGTGAATTACCGGGGATGAGTGCGCGGTTTGCGGCGGCGGCGTTGTGCATTGTGTTTGTGCCGACGCTGCTGCTGGGGGCGGCGTTCCCGGTGGCGTTACGCTTGAGCGTGGGCAACCGTCATGTCGGTCGAGACGTGGGCGCCGTGGTAGCGTTCAACACCTTGGGCGGGATTGTCGGAGTGATGCTCTGCGGGTTTGTGCTGATCCCGTGGCTGGGCCTGGTGCGCACCCTTGGCCTGCTGGCGGTGGTTGCCGGTGCCGTCGGCTATGTGGCCGTGCGCCGTGGTCACGGGGTGAAGAAAGGCCGGCGCCAGGCGGTTGTTGCCTTGGGCCTGGCATCTCTGGCGGTGGCGCTGCTGACCCCGGTGGACCGCCTCGCCAACCTGCTGCCCGGCGCACGCAATGGGAGCCTGGCGTTTTATCAGGAGGGCCATGGCGCAACGGTTGCGGTGGTCACCCAGGGTCACGGTGCGCGGGCCTTCCAGCGCTTGTACATTCAGGGCGTGTCAAACACCGGCGACGCTATGCCGTCGCTGCGCTATATGCGTATCCAGGCGTTGTTGCCGCTGTTGATCCATAACGCCGAGCCCAGGTCGGCGCTGGTGATTGGTTTTGGCACCGGGATTACCGCCGGCGCCCTGTTGCGCTACCCAGGGTTGGAGCAGCGGGTGGTCGCCGAACTGTTGCCTGGGGTGGTGCAGGCTGCGCCGCTGTTCAAGGGTAACTACGACGCCGCGAGTGCCCCCGGTATCGACCTGCGCCTGCGCGACGGTCGCCAGGAACTGCTGCGCAACCCGCAGCGCTATGACCTGATCACCCTGGAACCGCCACCGCCCTCCGCCGCCGGCGTGGTCAACCTGTATTCACAGGATTTCTACCAATTGGCCGCCAGCCGCTTGCAGACAAACGGCTTGCTCGCCCAGTGGCTGCCGTTGCCCACGCAAAATATCGACGACTCACGCGCGCTGGTGCGCAGTTTCCTCAATGTATTCCCGTATGCGTCGCTGTGGACCAGCGAATTTCACGAGATGCTCTTGGTAGGCTCGCTCGAACCGGTCGAACTGGATGTCGAAAGGGTTCGCCAGCGCTTTATGCAACCTTCCGTGCGTGATGCCCTGGCCGACGTCGGCATCGACTCCGCTGCAACCCTGCTGGCCACCTGGGTCACCGACCGCCAAGGCCTTGAGCGCTTTGCCGGCGCGGCGCTGCCTGTCACCGACGACCAGCCGCGCATCGAATACGCGCCCTGGGTGCGCAGCAAGGAAATCACCCGGGTGTTGCCGGCCCTGCTCGACCTGCGCGTGCCGGCACCGCTGCTCAACGCCGATGCGAGCTTTACAACAACCCTGGCGGCCGAACAGCGGCGCCTGATGCAGTTCTACCGCGCCAGCCTGCATGCCTACGCTGGCGACCGGGATGCGTGGGGCCGGGATATCCGCGAGGTATTGCGCGAAGATGGCGCCAACCCGTATTACCGCTGGTTTGGCGGCAATTGAAAAAACACTGAGGGCGTGGCGGCCCTCAGCGTCAGTGCGGCTTAGTTGGTTTTTTTCAGCTTCAGGTACGACTGGTGCAGGTCCGATGCCCAGCCGTCGATAACACCCTTCACATCATCGGCCTTCATCACCTGAGCGTCGTTTGCCAGCGGCTTGCCGGTGCCTTTGCGCACCACTTGGGCGATGACCTTGCCGCTGGCGCCATCAAGGAACTGCGCTTCGGTGCCCAGCGTGGTTTCCTGGTCACGGATACCGGTTCCGGTACTCACCGCCGCTGCCACCAGCGCAACGGGAATATATTCGTAGGGCTTGAGGCTTTCGGTCTTGCTGCTGACCGCGGTAATGGCCGCACGCACCACAATCACACCAGGGCCTGGGGCGTTGGCCACAGGCAATGACTTGGCCAGCTCACGCTTGAGCGCCTGGTTGTAGTAGGTATTGATGCCGTTGAGGGTGCTGTCCGGGATTTTCGCGGTGGCCTGGGGCTTGGGGTAGAACTGGGTCGGTTCGATATACACCGCGTTATAACGGCTGAGGTCCAACGTGGGATCAACCCAGCGCATCACTTCGGCGCCCGAGGGTGACTTGGCTTCCTTGAGTTGGCTGTAGTCGGACAGAAAGCCTGAATATTCGTCCGGCTGCGTGACCTTGCTGGCGCAACCGGTGATGGCGATTGAAGCGACGCATAACGTGCTGAACATTAGCCTTAGTTTCATCATTGAACTCCCTGGCAGTCATCATCGAAACACTGAGCTGTAGGTATAGCCAATCCTGACGAAACAAGCCTTTTTTCAACCGCTGGTTTGACAGGACTGCGACCAGCGTCAAAGCTGCACGAAGCTTAAGCACGCCGCAGAGCGTCCATGCATCAAGACAGCGGAAGTCGAATGCCCAAGCCGAAGCGCCAAACAGCCGTGCCCCACCGTGATTCACCGCGTCGTTACCTGTACCCCGCATTGATTGTGCTGCTGTTGGCGGCCATGGCCGGGCTCTGGTTTTTCCTGCAGGCCAGTACGCCCCGGTTGCCGGCACCGGCGCCGGTGGTGGCGGCCAAACCGATGGCGCCGCCGCCGTCCGCGCAACTTGTGGATGAGCAACAGTGCCAGGGCTGCCACCAGGCCCAGGCCAGGGACTGGCAAGGCTCGCACCATCAGTTGGCGATGCAGGAAGCCACGCCTGACACGGTGCCGGCGGATTTCAACGACGTTTCCTTCACCGGCGAAGGTGAAACCACACGGTTCTTTCGTCGCGGTGCTGAGTTCTGGGTCAACACACCCGGCAGTGACGGCAAGGCTGGCGACTTCAAGGTGGCGTATACCTTCGGCATCGCGCCGTTGCAGCAGTACCTCATCGACGTCGGCGACGGTCGCCTGCAGGCGTTGGGCGTCGCCTGGGATACCCAGGAAAACCGCTGGTTCCACCTCTACCCCGGCCAGGGGGTCAACTTCAAAAACCCGCTGCACTGGAGCAAACCCAGCCAGAACGCCAACTTCATGTGCGTGGAATGCCACACCACCGGCTACAAGCGCAATTTCGATCCGCTCAAAAACAGCTTCGACAGCCAATGGAACAGCCTCGGTGTCGGCTGCCAGGCCTGCCACGGCCCGGCCTCCAATCACGTGCAATGGGCAGCGAAAAAAGGCGACCTGCTGCACGCGGGTTTCGCGGTGGACTTAAAGGACCAAGACGCCACCGTCGAACTGGAAACCTGCGCCCGCTGCCACGCACGCCGCGCGCCCCTGGGCGATGGCTATACCGTGGGCAAGCGTCTGATGGACGATTACCTGCCCAGCGTGCTGACCCGTGAGCTGTATGCCCTGGACGGGAAGATCCAGGATGAGGTGTTTGAACACGGCTCCTTCGCCCAGAGCAAAATGGCCGAAAAAGGCGTGCGCTGCAGCAATTGCCATAACCCCCACAGTAATCAACTCAAGGCCCCCGGCAATGGCGTGTGTTTGCAGTGCCACAACACGGCGGGAAAAACCCCGTATGCCACGGTGGACGGGCGTGGCTTGCAGGCCAAGCACTACGATTCCGCCGAGCACACCGGCCACCCCGTCGGGCAACCCGGTTCGTTCTGTGTTGATTGCCATATGCCGGGCAAGGTCTACATGGGCAACGACCTGCGGCATGACCACGGCTTCAGCATCCCCGCCGGTGCACGCGAGGTGCTGCGCGCGCCCAATTACGCCGAGGCCATGGTGTTGATTCGCGGCGGCCAGCCAGGCGCAGCCCAGGCATTGTACGAGCAACTCGCGCGCAGCAACCTGCCGCCGATCCAACGCGCAACGCTGTTGGTCGAGTTGCCCAACTATCCCAGTGAGCAGGCGCTGAAACTTGCGACCCAAGCGCTTGGCAACCCCGCCCCGCAAGTCCGCGAAAGCGCCATCCGTGCAGTCAGTGCATTGCTGCCGCCAGCGGAGCGCGCTGCACGCTATGGGCCGTTATTGCGTGACCCGGTGCGCGCGGTGCGCATCCTCGCCGCGCGCGATTTATTGAGCGTGCCGGGCCAGGGCCCCGCCTGGGAGCACGCGATTGCCGAATACGAGCAAGTACAGTTGAGCCTGCAGGAGCGCGCCGAAGCCAACCTCAACCTGGCGATGCTCTACCAGGCCAGTGGCCGTGGCGACAAAGTCGAGGCGCAGCTGCGCACCGCCCTGCTGCGCGACCCCGACTTCTTCCCGGCGCTGGTGAGCCTGGCGCAGTGGCTCGAAGCCAACGGCCGCGCCGAGGAAGCCCGCAGCCTGATCACCGAGCGACTGGCGCAGCATCCGCACGCAGCACTGCTGCAACACACTCAAGGGTTGATGCTGATTCGTGCAGGGGATGTCCCGAACGCCATGCCGCATCTACGCAGCGCCGTGCGCCTGGACCCGGCCAGCGGCCAATACGCGTATGTATTGGCGGTGGCCTTGCATGACAGCGGCAAGGTTGGTGCGGCCTGCGAGCAGCTTGAGGACTTGCTCAAGCGCCAGCCTTACAACCGCAACGCACGCCTGTCGTTGATCCAGTATTACCTGGAAAATGGCCAGGAGCCCAAGGCCCAGGCCGTGATGCAGAGCTGGAAGGCCCTCAATCCCGGCGACCCGGCGTTGAAATAGCGCCCTCAGCCGCGCTCGCGCGGGATCAGGCTCTGCAACTGCGAGGCCAGGAAGTTGGCGTCGAAGGCGAAGGTGTCCGGGTCTTTCAGGCCGTTGGTTTTCTTCCACAGCCAGTCGTTTTTATCCGCCGGCAGGACCAGCGAGACACTGCCATGGCGGGCGGCGGTCAGGCCCATGACCGAGACGGAAATCAGGCCGCCGGCGCCCATCACGTCCGGCACGAATTCCACCGGCTTGCCGGTGATCTGCACGGTCAGTTTCTCGGTCACGAAGGTCGAGGCCTCCACCGGTAGGCTCGGGCCGCTGGCTACATAGGCTTCGCGATGCACTTCCAGTAACCCGACGGTCTTGACCGGTTCCAGCCATTGCTCGATCTGCGCGAACAGCTCGCCGAGCTTTTGCGCCCAGCGCGCTGACTGCAGGTCGAACTGCTGCTTTTTATGTGCTTCGCTGTCGGCGTAATGACGGAGCATCTCGCCCAGTTGCTGTACATCGTCCATTGCGGAATTCCTTGGGTGAGCCAGGTTGCAAGACTCGATCATGGCAGATGCGACAGTTTGGCGTACGGCTTAAAACTGCACCGGTGATTTGCCCGGCAACTGCGTATGACTAATCAGTGGCCGATGGGTAAGGTGAAACGACTTTCCGTGTCAGGAGCATCGCATGCGCACCATCGGCCTTATCGGCGGCATGAGCTGGGAGTCCAGCGCCGAGTATTACCGCATCATCAACCAGCGCGTGCGCGACAGCCTCGGCCCACTACGCTCGGCGCAGCTGTTGATGTACAGCGTGGATTTCGGCCCGGTGGAACAGGCCCAGCATGCCGGGCGCTGGGATGACACCGCAGTGATCCTGGAAGACGCCGCGCGTCGCCTGCAAGCCGGCGGCGCCGAGTGTGTGGTGCTGTGTACCAACACCATGCACCGGGTGGCACCGCGTATCGAGGCGGCGGTGTCGATTCCGTTTCTGCATATTGCCGATGCGGCCGGGGCCGCCGCGGTTGAAGCCGGCACGCTGACCGTTGGCTTGCTGGGCACTGCCTTCACCATGGAGCAGGACTTTCTCAAGGCGCGCCTGGCAGCCCAGGGTTTGACCGTGCTGGTGCCCGAGGCAGACGAACGCCAGGCCGTGCACCGGATTATCTATGACGAGTTGTGTGTCGGGGTGATCAGCGATGCGTCACGCGAGGTATACCTGCGGGTGATCGAGTCCCTGGCCGCACGTGGCGCGCAGGCGATTATCCTAGGGTGTACGGAGATCAGTTTGCTGGTCAAGCCCGAACACTGCGACTTGCCGCTGCTGGACACCACCGAGCTGCATGCGCAGGCTGCGGTGGCGTTTGCCTTGCAGGATTAAGCCGACCGGCGCAGGCGCGCCATGCTCAGGGTGTCGACAAACACGCCGTCACGCAGGGCATAGTCGCGCAACCGGCCTTCGACTTCGAAGCCGAATTTGCGGTACAGGTGATGCGCGGCTTCGTTGTCGGCGTATACCGTGAGCTCGACACGGTGCAGGTTCATCCAGTTGTCGGCCACGTCCAGCGCGGCGGTCAACAGCCGTGAGCCTACGCCCTTGCCTTGCCAGGCGGTGGCGACGCCCATGCCAAACGAGCCGACATGCGCCTGGCGCACCCGCAGGTACTGTTCCAGGCCAAGTTGGCCGATGACCTCGCCGCCGTGCACTGCAACCAGTTGCAGGCGCCGTTCGTTATCGGTAACGAGTTTGGTGCGCCACGCTTCCACCGACTGGTAAGGCATTTGCAGCACCTGACGGCATACGGCCGGGTCGTTATAGAGCGCAGCCACGCCTTCGAGGTGGGCTTCGGTAAAGCGCTGGATGACGATATGGGGTTCAGGTGCGTGCATTGTGTTTCATCCTTTGAAAGACAAGTGGCCGCCCAGTGTAGAGCCCCCTGCCCGTCTGATGGAACGTCATCTCAGAAATTACCCTGCCAAAAAATGCCGGTTTCCTACATTTGCGCGCTCCGCCGCTTGCAATACTCGGCGCTTTTCAAATGCACAGGTCGGGGCAAAAAGGGTGATGAAGCAACGGGCAATAGTCGGAGTCTTGTGTGTGGCGGGTTTACTGGCTGCCAGCGCTTGCGCGACCAGGCAACCACCTGAGGTGGGTATCAAATGGCTGCCGGACTGCGCGGACCGAGCAATCCACTCCCTCGACCCCGAGGTCGTCGCCAGGACCCAGTGCGGCATTGTCACTGTGCCGCTGGACCATTTGAAGCCTGCGCGCGGTACGCTGGAGGTGGATATAACCCGTGTGACAGCCCTGCAACCCTCGAAGCGAGAAGGCGCGATATTCACCAACCCGGGCGGCCCGGGCCTCGACGGCGCCGCGTTCCCGGTGCTACTGGCCTGGATCTGGAAAGGCTACGCTGAACGGTCGGGCGGTGAGGCCTATCGGCATCTGACCGAGACCTATGACCTGATCGGCCTGACGCCCCGTGGGATGGGCAGTCGGCCAGACTCGCAACTGGTGTGCCAATCCGATGAGCTGATTGTCGCGCAAAACGACATCACCGAAGACCGCAGCCCCGACAACCTGAAAGCGCTGCAGCATAACGCCGGCGTATTGGCCCGAGGTTGTGCCGCTCAGCGCCTGGCGCCTTACATCAATACCGATCAAACCGCACGGGACATGGAGTTTGTGCGCGCCCAGCTCGGCGAAAAACACCTCAACTATTTTGGCAATTCCTACGGCACCTGGCTGGGCGCCTGGTACGCAGGCCTGTTCCCCAAGCGCGTCGGGCGCATGGTGCTGGACTCGAATACAGACTGGACGTCGACTTTCCAGGACGCGTTTTTTATGCAAGCGCCGGAGAAAGAACGCATCTTCACGCGCTTTGTTGCGCAACGCGCCGCCAGCGAGCCGAAGCTGTACCAGCTGGGCGATGACCCGGCGGCCATTCGCGAAATATTTCTGGGGCTGCTGCCCGAGGTTCGAGTCGCCCTGCGCTCTGACAACGAACTGTACAGTTCCATCGAAACACTGATGGCGGCACGCGCACTCAGCGACTGGCGGCGCCAGTCGCCGAGCCTGGAAGACGCGAAACTGCTGAAAAAGGCGCAAGCCTATCGGTTCAGCCCTGACGCAGAAATCGATCAATCGGCAAAAGCCGCGTTTGCCACAGTGCTCAACCTGACCGGCAGCCCTCGCCCCTGGAACGACATCGCGCCGGGCCCGCTGAAACTCACGACAGATATGTCCGTGCGCTCTACGGTGTTGTGCAATGACACGGTAGCGGCACACGAAGGGTTCTGGACCCAGAAGGAAGACCACTACGCAAGCCGCTACCCGGTTGGCGGCAGTTACTTTCAGGCCCGGCACTGCGCAGGCTGGAGTGGCAAAGTGCTTGGCGGAGTACCACAGCGCAAGCTGAAACTGGCTGACAGCATCGTGATGATCCAGGCCGAATACGACGACCAGACACCCGCAGCAGGCGCTTTGAAAGCGTTCAACAGTTTGCCCAATACCCACCTGGTCATGCTCAAGCGTAGCTATCACCATGGGGTTTCATTTGCCGACTTGAGTGCGTGTATCAACCGCACGGTGGGCGATTACCTGGCGTACGGCACAAAACCTGATCGAATCACCACCTGCTTCGCGTCAAACTGAGCCACTACGCCGGTCAGCGGCGCCGTGCAGTGCGCCACACCCGCGCAATATCTGCCGCGCGCTCACGCAATAACCGCGGCGCCTCGCTGCACGCCTGTTCCAGGCTCATCGGGCCGGACGGCAAGGCGAAAGCCGCGTCCACGCCGTGGGCGTACATCTGCTCATAGCCTTCGCCCAGCGTGCCGGCAATAACAAACACCGGCACGTTGTGGTGCCGGGCGACACGCGCCACGCCGAACGGGGTTTTGCCACGCAGGGTCTGGGCGTCGAAGCGGCCCTCGCCGGTTATCACCAGATCGGCGTCACGCACGGCGGCGTCCAGGCTCACCAGCTCAGCGACCACCTCCACCCCGGCCCGAAACTGCGCGCCCAGAAATGCCTTGGCCGCAAACCCCAGCCCACCGGCCGCGCCACTGCCTGGCTCGTCACGCACATCCCTGGGCAGCACCTTGGCACAGTGGTCGGCAAAGTGGCCGAGGGCCGCGTCCAACTGTTGCACCTGCGCAGCACTGGCGCCTTTTTGCGGGCCGAAAATCGCCGAAGCGCCCTGTGCACCACACAATGGATTGTTCACGTCCGCCGCGATCTCAAAGCGCACCCGAGCCAGGCGCGGGTCAAGCTTGTCCAGGTTGATCTGCGCCAGGCCAGCCAATGCCAGCCCACCTGGCGCCAAGGCTTGCTTGTCGGCATCGAACAATTGCACGCCCAGGGCCTGCATCGCTCCCGCACCGCCGTCGTTAGTGGCGCTGCCGCCAATCGCCAGGATGATGCGTTCTGCGCCTAGATCCAGGGCGGCGCGGATCAATTCACCGGTGCCATAGGTGCTGCTGGAACACGCGTCGCGCTGGCCCGGCGCCACCAGTTGCAGGCCGCTGGCTTCGGCCATCTCGATGATCGCGGTGTGGCTGTCGGCCAACCAGCCCCAACGGGCCTCAACCGTATCGCCCAACGGCCCACGCACGACCTGGCGGCGCAGCTCGCCATTGCACGCTGCGAGCACCGCATCCACCGTCCCCTCACCACCATCCGCCATCGGGCACTGAATCAACTGTGCATCCGGCCAGACTTGCGCCAACCCCTCGGCAATGGCCTGGGCGACGCCCTCGGCACTCAGGCTGTCCTTGAACGAGTCGGGGGCGATGATGATTTTCATGGGCTTTCTCCGGTTTTTATGACGCCCATGCTGCCAGCTGGCACCGGCAATGACGCCGGTCCGATGCACAAGTGCGGGTCAGGTTTGTTGTTCATTCCGACAAAGCCTGGGGCAACAGCTGAACGCCGAGGTACAGCGCGAGCATGCCATCCAGGGTCAGCGGGTCGACACCGCTGAGTTCGGCGATGCGCTCCATGCGGTAACGCAGGCTGTTGCGGTGGATGCCCAGCGCGTCGGCGCAGGCCTGGCTTTGCCCGTCGTGTTCACACCAACTGCGCAGCGTCGCCAGCAGTTGGCCGTTGCTGTCCTTGGCCAGCACTTTGCGCAACGGGTTGAGCAGTTCGTCGAGGGCGTCGTCGTTGCGATGACGCCAGAGCATGACCGGCAGGCGGTAGCGGTTGAGGGTCAACAGCCGCGACTGGGGCAACACATCACGACCGTAGGCCAGCAAGTCACCGACCCGCCGGTAACACCGGCGCAAACCCGCCAGGCCATCAGCCTGTCCACCCACGGCCACCCGCAGCACGGTCCACCCCGAACCCTCGAGTTTTTCCAGCAGACGTGGATTGTCGACTTGCACGCTGGCCGGCCGACACCACAGCAGGGAAAACTGCGCCGAACTCACGCACCAGCTGTCCGGGTAGCGCGACGTCAGCCAGGCAGCCAAGGCTTCCGCCGATTGCCCCACGCCCAGTTCGAACAAGTACGGCGTACGTGACAGGTGCGGCTTGAGGCCCAGTTGCTGCGCTTCGTCGACCAGGCGCGGTGAATCGCCGCTGTCGGCCAGCAGCAGGGCCAGCAAGTCGTCACAGCGCTGGCGCCGCCATTGTTGTTCGACCTGCTGGTGCCGGTGGCTGACCAGCATCTCGGCGGTCATGCGCACCAGTTCGGCGTAGGTGCGCAGCCCTTCCGGCTCGCCGGTGATGCCCAGCACGCCGATCAGGCGCTGGTCGTGCATCAGCGGCAGGTTGATCCCCGGTTGCACGCCCTTGAGGTGCTTGGCGGTCTGCCCGTCGATCTCGACCACGCGCCCATTGGCCAGCACCAGTTGCGCGCCTTCATGCCGGGTATTGATGCGCTCCGGCTCACCGCTGCCGAGAATCAGGCCCTGGCTGTCCATGACATTAACGTTATGGGGCAGGATCGCCATGGTGCGATTGACGATATCCTGCGCCAGGTCATGATCCAGCTCGAACATGGGGGCAACTTCCTCAAAAGACGGGTTGTTCATAGGCACAGCGCAATGGATGCTTCACTGTGCTCAGGCACAAAGACAGCACCCTGCCAGGTGGCCGAGACTCATTGGGCGATCAACGTTACCTGCGCATCGCGAAAAATCATAATAAAGAGAGATTCCCATGTCACAGAGCGCCGCTGCCCCACTGGCCACCGATGACGATAAAAACGCCATCTACAAGCGCATTACCCTGCGCCTGATTCCCTTCATTTTCATCTGCTATCTGTTCAACTACCTTGACCGGGTAAATGTTGGCTTTGCCAAGTTGCAGATGCTCGACGCACTGAAATTCAGCGAAACCGTGTACGGCCTGGGTGCCGGGATCTTCTTTATCGGCTACGTGCTGTGCGGCGTGCCGAGCAACCTGGCGCTGACCAAATTCGGTCCACGGCGCTGGATTGCGTTGATGATGATCGTCTGGGGCACCCTGTCCACGTGCCTGCTGTTCGTCACCACGCCGACGCACTTCTACACCTTGCGCCTGTTTACCGGCGCGGCCGAAGCCGGCTTCTTCCCCGGTGTGGTGCTGTACCTCTCGCAGTGGTTCCCGACGTTCCGCCGTGGGCGGATCATGGCGCTGTTCATGTCGGCAATCCCGGTATCCGGCTTGCTCGGCAGCCCGTTCTCCGGCTGGATCCTCAATCACTTCGCCGCCGGCCAGGGTGGCCTGGCGGGCTGGCAGTGGATGTTCCTGCTGCAAGGCATCCCGACGGTGATCCTCGGCGCCCTCGCCTACTTCCTGCTCAGCGACAGCTTTGCCCACGCCAAGTGGCTCAAGCCGCATGAGCGCGCAGTGCTCGAAGCCGACCAGGCCACGGACCTGGCGAACAAGCCGAAAACCACCACCGATTCCCTCGGCGAAGTGTTCAAGAACCCGGCGATCTGGGCATTCGGCCTGATCTACTTCTGCATCCAGAGTGGCGTCTATGCGATCAACTTCTGGCTGCCGTCGATCATCAAGAACCTCGGTTTCAGCGATAACCTGGTGATTGGCTGGCTGAGTGCGATTCCGTATCTGCTGGCCGCAGTGTTCATGCTGCTGGTGGGTCGCTCGGCGGACTTGCGCAAAGAGCGCCGCTGGCACTTGGTGGTGCCGATGCTGATGGGCGCCATCGGCCTGGTGATCGCAGTGAATTTCGCCACCACGCCGGCCATCGCCATCCTGGGCCTGACCATCGCCACCATGGGCGCCCTCACCGGTCTGCCGATGTTCTGGCCGGTGCCGACCGCGATGCTCAGTGCGGGCGCGGCGGCAGGTGGCTTGGCGTTGATCAACTCAATGGGCCAGATGGCCGGCTTTCTCAGCCCGTATATCGTCGGTTTTGTGAAAGACACTACCGGTTCCACGGATGTGGCGCTGTACCTGCTGGCGGCGGTGATCGTCGCGGGCAGTGTGCTGGCGCTGCGGATGACGCGGGCTTTGAAAGTCTGATGAGGTCAGTGTGGGAGCGGGCGTGCTCGCTCCCACATTTCAGGTCTGTGTTTACAACTGGCCGCCGCCGTCGATGTCGATCACGCTACCGGTCATAAAGCCATTTTCCATGGCCAGCATGTACCCCGCCGCCACTTCCTCCGCCTGACCGACGCGCCCGACCGGCAATGCCTCGCCGGCCTTGGCGAACATCGCCAGGCGCTGCTCCTCAGCCAACCCCGCATAAGCCGGCGTATCAATCACCCCAGGGCTGACCACGTTGACCCGGCGCGGCGCCAACTCTTTGGCCAATTGCTTGCCCAGCGCTTCGGTCGCGGCATTGATGCCAGTCTTGATGAACTGGCCCGGCGCCAATTTCCGCCCCAGCTGCCCGGAGGTCAGGCTGATGCTGCCGTGCTCGTCGAGAAATGGTAGCGCCAGCTGAATCGCGCGCAGCGAACCCCAGAGTTTCACGTTGAAGTTTTCCTGAGCCTCATCCAGGTCGGTCTCGACCAGAGGCTTGGCGCGCACCGATGGCCCGGAAGTGTAGACCAAATGGTCAAAGCGCCCGACGGCCTCGAACAGGCGTTGCAGGGAGGTGGCGTCGGTGACGTCCACCGGCTCGCTGCGCAGGCCGTTGTCCACGCCTGAAACCAGGCGCCGCCCGGCCAGTACCACCTGGGCGCCGCGCGCTGCAGCCGCTTTGGCCACGGCGGCGCCGATGCCGCTGCTGCCGCCGATCACGACGACGGTTTTGCCGTTTAGGGAAGAAGTCATGGGTGAAGTGTCCTTGGTTCAGAAAGTGAGCGTTCATCTTCACCGCTTGGCAATCGATGAAAAATCCCGGTAAAACGACAAGATCTTTAAAGGATTTTTACAAATGAGCTCAATTCTCGACCTGGAAGTGTTTGTGCGCACGGCCGACACCGGCAGCCTGTCGGCCGCCGCGCGTGGGCTGGGCTTGACCCCGGCAGCCGCGAGCATTGCGCTCAAACGCCTGGAAACCCGCCTGGGCATTCGCCTGCTGGCGCGTTCGACCCGCAGCATGCGCCTGACCGAAGAAGGCCGGCGTTACCTGGACAACGTGCGGGTGGCCCTTGAAGCACTGTCTGAAGGCGAGCAGGCCATCAAGCAGCAAGGCCAAAGTCTCAGTGGACTGTTGCAACTGGCCGCGCCTTCGGATTTCGGGCGCAATGTGCTGCTGGGCTGGCTGGATGAGTTCAAGCTCGAACATCCGAACATTCGCCTGCAGTTGTTGCTCAACGACAGCAACGCGGATCTGTTTCGCGACACCGTCGACATCGCCCTGCGTTTTGGCGTGCCCCAGGACTCCAGCCTGGTAGCGCTGTCGGTGGTGCCCGGCCATCATCGCATCCCGTGCGCCAGCCCCGACTACCTCGCGCGCCATGGCACACCGCGCACCCCAGCGGATCTGGCGCAACACAGCACCTTGCGCTATATGCGCCGAGGTCGGGCCAACAGCACGTGGTATTTCCGCCAGGGTGCGGTGCTGCAGGAAATCGAGGTCAGCGGCGATTACCTGAGTGATGACGGCGAAATCGTCCGCCGCTGGGCCTTGGCCGGGCATGGCATCGCCTACAAAGCCAATCTGGATATTGCCCGCGATATCCAGGCCGGGCACCTGGTGCCGCTGCTGCCCGACTGGCAAGGCGAGCCCACGCCTTTCAACCTGATGTGTCCGCACCGCCTGCAAGTGTCGGAACGCGTGAAAGTGCTGCATGTTTTTTTACAGCAGCGCTGTCAGACCTTGCTGGCTGGATGAAGAAACCCGCGCGGGGCTTGTTCCAGAGCCCTGGAGTCTGGTATTGCATAGGCCACATTTGCCTGCCTCGAGGAACTTTGCATGATTTACCGCACATTGGGCCAGTCCGGCTTGAAGGTCAGCGCCTTGACCCTGGGCACCATGATGTTTGGCGAACAGACCAACACCGAGGACTCGCTGCGCATCATCGACAAAGCCTGGGACCAGGGCATCAATTTTATCGACACGGCAGACGTCTACACCGGCGGGCGCTCCGAGGAAATCGTCGGCGAGGCCATTGTCCGCCACCGTCAAGACTGGGTGGTGGCCTCCAAGGTTGCGATTGGCCCGGCCGACGGCCTGCCCAACCGCAGTGGCTTGAGCCGCAAGCGCATCTTCAATGCGCTGGAGGCCAGCCTGGCTCGCCTGGACACCGACTACCTGGACATCTATTACCTGCACCGCGAAGACCACAACACCCCGCTGGAAGTGACGATCTCGGCGATTGGCGACCTGATTCGCCAGGGCAAGATCCGTTACTGGGGCCTGTCCAACTATCGCGGCTGGCGCATCGCCGAAGTGATTCGCGTGGCCGAGCGGCTGGGCGTGGACAAGCCGGTGATCAGCCAGCCGCTGTACAACATCGTCAACCGCCAGGCCGAGGTCGAGCAGCTCACCGCCGCGGCCGCCTATGGCCTCGGCGTGGTGCCTTACAGCCCGCTGGCGCGCGGTGTGCTCAGTGGCAAATATGCACCGGATGTCACCCCCGAAGCCGGCAGCCGCGCGGCGCGCCAGGATAAACGCATCCTGGAAACCGAATGGCGCATGGAGTCATTGCGCATCGCCCAGCAGATCCAGCAGTACACCCAAGGGCGTGGCGTGGGGATGGTCGAGTTTGCGATCGCCTGGGTGCTGAACAACTCGGCGGTCAGCTCGGCGATCGTCGGGCCACGCACCGAGGCGCAGTGGGATGCGTACACCGGGGCGCTGGAAGTGAAGATCACGCCCGAGGACGAGGTGTTTATCGACTCGCTGGTGACGCCGGGGCATGCGTCAACCCCGGGGTTCAATGACGTCGGGCACTTTGTGTCGGGTCGGATTGCGCGCATGTAAATAAGCTCGGTCACTGCCCCTTCCCCAGGGGCAGTGATAAATTTCCTGCAAAACGCCCCAAAACAGCGCAACTGTCTCGCGCCAAAAGCACCATAATCCCCTCCTGAGATCCCCCCTTACTTTTTGTATCAATCGGTTTTCGCGAGGACAGTGTGTCTAAAGGTGTTGTGTTATCGGTATCGGCGTCGATTTTGTTTGCCGTGATGTATTACTTCACATCGTTGCTTACGCCGTTGAGCGGCCTGGAGATTTTCGGCTGGCGCATGCTGCTGACCGTGCCGTGCATGACCCTGTTCATGATCGTCAGCGGCGAGTGGCGGCGGGTGTGGGAGCTGGTGCGAATGCTGGCGGGCAAGCCGCGCTTGATCGCCGGCGTGGTGCTGTCGTCGGCCTTGCTGGGCGTGCAGTTGTGGCTGTTCATGTGGGCGCCGCTGAACGGGCGCAGCCTGGATGTGTCGGTGGGCTACTTCCTGCTGCCGCTGACCATGGTGCTGACCGGGCGCTTGGTGTGGAGTGAGCAGCTGTCACACCTGCAACGCATCGCGGTGTTTTTTGCAGGCCTCGGGGTGCTCAACGAGCTGTACCAGTCCGGCGGGTTTTCCTGGGCGACGCTGGTGGTGATCATCGGCTACCCGCTGTATTTCATCGTGCGCAAATACCTCAAGACCGACAACCTGGGCGGGCTCTGGCTGGATATGGCGTTGATGCTGCCGGTGGCCTGGTGGTTTGTGCAAAGCGGCGAACAGGGGTTTGCCGTGCTTGATACACACCCCAAGCTGTATGCGTTGATTCCGCTGCTGGGTTTGATCAGTGCGTCGGCGCTGGTGAGCTACATCATTGCCAGCCGCTTGCTGGCGTTCAGCCTGTTCGGGCTGCTCAGCTATGTGGAGCCGGTCCTGCTGCTGGGCGTGGCGCTGCTGCTGGGTGAAGGGATCAAGGCCGGGCAATGGCTGACCTATATCCCGATCTGGCTGGCGGTGATGGTGCTGGTGTATGAAGGCTTCAAGCACCTGGTGCGTCAGCGCAAGGCCTGAACCGCAGGCAATAAAAAGCCCGGCCGGGGTATCCCGAGCCGGGCTTTTTTACACTCAGTCGGCGGTCAACACACCGCGACGCACCTGGTCACGCTCGATGGATTCGAACAGCGCCTTGAAGTTGCCCTCGCCAAAGCCATCATCGCCCTTGCGCTGGATGAACTCGAAGAACACCGGGCCCATCAAGGTTTCCGAAAAGATCTGCAGCAGCAGACGCTTGTCGCCTTCAATCGACGAGCCGTCCAGCAAAATACCGCGCGCTTGCAGTTGGTCCACCGGCTCGCCGTGGTTCGGCAGGCGGCCTTCGAGCATTTCATAATAGGTGTCCGGCGGCGCGGTCATGAAGCGCATGCCGATGTTCTTCAGCGCGTCCCAGGTCTTGACCAGGTCTTCGGTGAGAAACGCCACGTGCTGGATGCCCTCGCCGTTGAACTGCATCAGAAACTCTTCGATCTGCCCGGCGCCCTTGGACGACTCTTCGTTCAGCGGGATGCGGATCATGCCGTCCGGGGCGCTCATGGCCTTGGAGGTCAGGCCGGTGTATTCGCCCTTGATGTCGAAGTAGCGCGCTTCGCGGAAGTTGAACAGCTTCTCGTAGAAGTTGGCCCAGTAGGCCATGCGCCCCCGATACACGTTGTGGGTCAGGTGGTCGATGACCTTGAGGCCGGCGCCAACCGGGTGACGTTCTACGCCTTCGAGGTAGACGAAGTCGATGTCATAGATCGAGTTGCCTTCACCGAAACGGTCGATCAGGTACAGCGGCGCACCGCCGATGCCCTTGATCGCCGGCAGGTTCAGTTCCATCGGGCCGGTCTGGATATGGATCGGCTGGGCACCCAACTCCAGGGCGCGGTTGTAGGCCTTTTGCGAGTCCTTGACCCGAAACGCCATGCCACACACCGAAGGTCCGTGCTCTGCGGCAAAGTAGGACGCCAGGCTGTCGGTTTCGTTGTTGAGGATCAGGTTGATCTCGCCCTGACGGTACAGGTGCACATTCTTGGAGCGGTGGGTCGCGACTTTGGTGAAGCCCATGATCTCGAAGATCGGCTCCAGGGTACCCGGGGTCGGCGATGCGAATTCGATAAATTCAAAGCCCATCAGGCCCATGGGGTTTTCGTATTGGTCGGCCATTTTCGGCGCCTCATCATTCTTGTAGTAAACAAATAGTTATTTGCGAGCAAGGATGAGGTCGGAGGGCGGCGCACACGAGAGTCCCCGCACGCTGCGGGCGAGGAAGTCACCAAAGATCAGGGGGGAGCCGAGTAGCTTCATGGTGTCATCAGTCTCTGACGGCCGAGGCTTGCGTGAGCGCAAGTCCATATTCTTGTATGCGTAAATCGATTCTACACAGCGTAACGTGTTTTGTCCGTACAGTTCATCAAATCCCTATTGCCCTGGCCGGTGCAAGGGGTTTGTTGCACAGGTAGATCCCCAGCAGGATCACCAAGCCGCCCGCCAGCATCGGCGCGCTCAATGGCTCGCCGAGCAGCAATGCGCCGCAGACCACGGCTGTCAGCGGGTTGAGAGCGATAAATACGCCAGAGCGCGTGGCGCCGATGCACCGGATGCCATCGTAGTAACCGATGTAGGCCAGGGCCGAACCCAGCACGCCGAGGTACGCCAGGCTCAACAACTGCGGCAAGTGCAGGCTGCCGACCGCTCCTGCAGTAAAGCTGCCGGTCACCCATGTGGTTGCGCAAAGCATCAGCGTGCCCAGCAGCACCGACCAAGTGACCGTTTGCAGGGGCCCCAGGCTTTGGTTGAGCCCACGGGACCACAGCGAGTAGACGCCCCACCCGGCCACACAGCCGAGAATCAGCAGGTCGCCGAGCCAAGCATTTGCGGTGTGCTGCAGCAACTGTGGGTTGCGGCTGACAATCACCGTTGCCGCGCCACCCAGGCACAACCCGATCCCCAGCAGCCTGACCCGGCTCAGACGCTCCTTGAACAGCAGCCAACTCGCCAGGCCGATCACTGCCGGGTTCAGCGCGACAATCAACGAGGCCCGCGACGCATTGATGTACTGCAACCCGTAGAAGAAGCACAGGTTGTAGAAAAAAATCCCGAAGAACCCGAGCAGCGTCAGTTGCGCCCATTGCCGAGGGTTCGGACGTGCCAGGCGGACGCGTGCAACGGCCATGAACAGCAGCAATGCCAGGCTGGCCAGGATAAACCGCAGGCTGGCCGCCAACAGCGGATCGAGTTGATCGGCCAGGAAGCGGCCGGCGACAAATGTGCCGCCCCAGATCATGGTGACGGCGGCGAGTTTGCAATAAGTCAGGCGATCGCTCATGGGGGTCAGGCTCAAGATACGCAGAATTCGCGTATTATTTAGCTAATGATCGATCATCGTAAAATGAGCAATCACTCATGACCCTGACCCAGTTGGAAATCTTCTCCATGGTTGCCGAGTTACACGGCTTCACCAGCGCCGCGCACCGGCTGGGCATCAGCCAGTCGGCGGTATCGCACGCAATCAAGGCCCTTGAGCAGGAATTGGGCGTCGCGCTGTTTCGGCGGCACCAGACCCTGGTGGAACCGACCGACATTGGCCAGCAACTGCTCGGGCGTGCCCGGGCGATGCTGGGCCTGGCCAACACCCTGCAACAGGAAGCCGCGGATTCGCGTGGCATGAGGCGCGGCACCCTGCGCATCGGCTCGTTCGGACCGACCGCTTCGGTCCACCTATTGCCGGGCATCCTCAGGCGGTTTCGCGCCGAATACCCCGGGATCGAGGTGCATATTGACGAAGGGCCCGACCGACAAGTGCTGCAGTGGTTGGACGAACGACGCATCGATGTAGGTTTTGTGGTGCTGGAGCAGGAGCGTTTCGACACGTTCATGCTGTTCGAGGACCAGATGGTGGCGCTGCTGCCCGCCGCCCATCCACTGGCGGCGTGCGACGCGCTGACCTTGCGGGCGCTGTGTGACGACCCGTTCATTCTCACCGAGGCCGGCTCTTCGGAGCTGGTCACCCACTTGTTCAGCGCCGGCCAATTGCGGCCTGAAGTGCGTTACCGCTGCGCGCAACTGCTGAGCACCCTGGATGCGGTCAGCCGGGGTGATGGGGTGAGCATCGTTGCGCAGGCGTCATTGCCGCAGGCCCACGACCCGCGCTATGTGACACGGCCATTGTCACCCCGCGTATCGCGCCGGATCGGTCTGGCAGTGCTTGATCGCCGCCAGTCCTCGCCGGCCACCCTGGCCTTTATCGACATCGCGCAGGCGAGCGTATTTGAATCAGGCCGTCTATCATCGGGGCATTCCTGCCCGGTCGACCAATAGGCCTCATCCCCCATGCCGCTCACCGTCAAAGGCCCTCGAAAGCCCTTCGCCCGTCATTCAATCAGTGTGCTCTGCGGGCTGCTGCCGGTCCTGCTGGGTGGGATCATCCTGTATTGGCAAGCCGAGCGCAGTCTGCAGCTCAGCACTGCGCAAACCGCGCAGGAAGCGGTGCGCCAGTTCGACCTGATGCTCGATAATACAGCCCTCGCCGCCCAGGCCTTGCTGCCGCTGGCGGGGCAGCCTTGCGACAATGGCGCGCAGCTGGCGCTGCGTGAGCAGGTCACTCGGCGGCCCTTCGTGCGCGCCACGACCCTGTCCTGGCAGAGGAATATTTATTGCAGCTCACTGTTCGGCGACAATTACGAGTCGCGGGTCAACCCCGATGACTATGTGGATGGGCGGCTGTGGTTGATGAACGGCAACCCAGTGACGCCGGACACCGCGCTGCTGGTTTACCGGCTGGTGGACGGAGACAAAGCTGCGTTTGCCTCGATCGACGGCTACCACCTGACCAACGCCTTGCGCCTGATCAGCCGGTATGCGCACCTGGTGTTGCAGGTGGGCCCCCATTGGCTGGGCGCTGACGGTAAGGTGAATGACGCGCCAGTGCCACACTTTGCCGTGGCGCGGCATCACTTGGCGTCCGAGCGCTACCACTACAGCGTCGACGCCGGCATGCCCGCCGGCGAAGTATGGCGCTATATGCAGGCGCGTTATCCGGCGCTGTTCAGCCTGGTGCTGTTCTTTGGCGTGTTGGCGGGCGTGCTCGCGAACTGGCTGCAAAAACGTTCTTCGGCACCGACCCATGAACTGCAACGGGCCTTGGGCGCGAATGAATTCATCCCCTACTTCCAGCCGGTGGTGCGCGGCGACACACGCGAATGGGCCGGCTGCGAAGTGCTGATGCGCTGGCAGCATCCAAAGGAAGGCCTGGTACGCCCGGACCTGTTTATTCCGCTTGCCGAGGATTGTGGCCTGATCGTGCCGATGACCCGCGCCCTGCTCCGCCAGACGGCCGCTCAATTGGCGCCGCATGCAGCGCGGTTCAGTCCGGGTTTTCATATCGGGGTGAACATCACCGCTCGCCACTGCGAGGACTTGGCGCTGGTGGAGGACTGCCGGGAGTTCCTCGCCGCGTTCGCGGTCGGCCAGGTCACCCTGGTGTTGGAGTTGACCGAACGCGAGCTGATCGAACCCACCGAGGTCACGCGCCAGCTGTTCGACGCCTTGCACCAACTCGGGGTGATGATTGCCATTGACGATTTCGGGACCGGCCATTCAAGCCTCGGTTACTTGCAAAACTTCAATGTGGATTATTTGAAAATCGATCAAAGTTTTGTCGCCATGATCGGTGCAGATGCACTATCGCGGCATATTCTCGACAGCATCATAGATTTGTCCGTCAAGCTCGACCTGGGCATCGTTGCAGAAGGCGTGGAAACTGCGCAACAGTGTGAATACCTGGCGACGCGGGGCGTGGACTTCCTGCAGGGCTACCTGTTCGGCAGACCGTTACCCGGCGATGAATTCATTAAATCCCTGTCCAGCCATTGAATAGCCATGCACTAGGCGCATGAAATAATGTTAGTCAGACAAAAGACATGATTTACTCGAAGCCGATTAACTACTACAATTTTTTCTGCCTGTGCTGAACTCGCAGGAAGGCGTCTTTTCTGAGTTGCCTTAACGCTCTTGGCTTACAGCTTTTTTTATAGTTGATAACGGCCAATTACACTATTTGGAGTACCTATTTTGTCCAGACTCGCCGAATTTCGCGCAGCAGAAAAAGCCCTTCAAGAGCAGCTTGCCCAGCTGGAATCCCTGAAGAATGACGCCGGCCTGAAGAAAGAAATCGAATTTGAAGAAAAGCTCCAGGGGCTGATGAAAACTTACGGCAAGAGCCTGCGTGACATCATCGCAATCCTTGATCCTAACCTCAGCAAGTCCGGCGCCGCCTCCGCGCCTGCCCCAAAACAGCGTCGCGCGCGTGTGGTCAAGGTCTACCACAACCCGCACACGGGTGAGCTGATCGAAACCAAAGGTGGCAACCACCGCGGCCTCAAAGCCTGGAAAGAACAGCACGGTGCCGACACCGTAGAGTCCTGGCTGCGCAAGTGATCAAACCGCACTAAAAAAAGCCCCGCCGATGCGGGGTTTTTTTATTCAAGGGTTCGAAACCGAACTTAAATAACATTTCATTTGTTCAGTATCGCTCAGCGTACTGAATCTAAAGTTTCAGGCTGTCACGCACTGCACTGACTTCATCCCTACTCGCCTCGTAAGCCTCGGCTTGGCCTGCATACGAAAAGACATAGGCTTTATCTGTATCAACAGCGCCTACCAATGTTTGCGACAGCACGTGTCGGCCATTCTCGGTAATCACGCAAGTAGTTTCCAGCGCTGCAAGGCCACTCAATGTCGAAGGGTGCATTTTGGTGCACACACTTTGATAACCGCTGTGGGCAAAATCCTTCTGAATGGACTTACGCATTTCCAGCAATACGCCTTGAAGATTAACTTTGTGCCCCGCTTCAATCGGCGTGCCGGTCAATTCCATGACCATCAAGGTTGCGCCATTTTCGTCGTTCTTGATTGCCCGCTGGCGCGAAACAGTCGAAGGCTTGGCGAGCGCCTGGTCGTCAGGCACCACCTCTTCCACCTGCCAGCCACTGGGCCAATGGATCTGAGGGTCGGCCGCCAGCACACAGGGGCTGACCAACAGTAAACACACAGCGCGCAACAGCGATTTACGGGTTTCGATCATTGCAAAAAACGCCCAGGGATCAAGTGACAAAGTTTGAGCCCCGCCCCCCATTGCCCGCAAGGCCTGCGAGGTCTTTTTCATTTGGCGCAGTCGGTGACGCTTGCGTATCATGGCTGTGCTGCACGGATGCCAGCCGCAAGCCAAGGGACCGCTCTTTTTTCCTGGAGCCGCGTTTGCCCCATTTTTTTCTGGAGGGCCCATGAGCCTGCACGAACTGAACACTTTCCCGGGCGTCACCGCCCAGCCTGACACTGCCACCACTCACTTCGTGTTCAACCACACGATGCTGCGGGTCAAGGACATCACCAAGTCGCTGGACTTCTACACCCGCGTTCTCGGCTTTTCCCTGGTTGAAAAGCGCGACTTCCCGGAAGCCGAATTCAGCCTGTACTTCCTGGCCCTGGTCGACAAATCCCAGATCCCGGCCGATGCCGCTGCCCGCACGCAGTGGATGAAGTCGATCCCGGGCATCCTGGAACTGACTCACAACCACGGCACCGAAAACGATCCCGACTTTGCCTACCACAACGGTAATACCGACCCACGTGGCTTTGGCCATATCTGCATTTCGGTGCCGGATATCGTCGCCGCGTGCGAACGCTTCGAGGCCCTGGGTTGCGACTTCCAGAAGCGCCTGAGCGATGGCCGCATGAAAAGCCTGGCGTTTATCAAGGACCCGGACGCGTACTGGGTTGAGATTATTCAGCCAGCGTCGCTGTAAAGGTTTCACGCAATAAAAAACCCCATGATCGCTCATGGGGTTTTTTATTTCCGGGTCCGGGCTTATGCGGGAGCAGACGTGCGGATCAGGTGATCGAAGGCGCTCAACGAAGCCTTGGCGCCCTCGCCTACTGCGATCACGATCTGCTTGTACGGCACGGTGGTAACGTCACCGGCGGCAAATACGCCTGGCAGTGAAGTCTCGCCACGCGCATCGACGATGATTTCGCCACGCGGGGTCAGTTCCACAGTGCCTTTGAGCCAGTCGGTGTTCGGCAGCAAACCGATCTGCACAAAGATCCCTTCCAGGTCGATGGTCTTGAACTCGCCGCTGTCACGGTCCTTGTAGGCCAGGCCGGTCACCTTCTGGCCATCGCCTTTGACTTCACTGGTCAGTGCGCTAGTGATCACGTCGACGTTCGGCAGGCTGTAGAGCTTGCGCTGCAACACGGCGTCGGCGCGCAGCTTGCTGTCGAACTCAAGCAAGGTCACGTGGCTGACAATCCCGGCCAGGTCGATGGCTGCTTCAACGCCGGAGTTACCGCCGCCGATCACCGCCACGCGCTTGCCTTTGAACAACGGGCCATCGCAGTGCGGGCAGAAGCACACGCCCTTGGCCTTGTATTCCTGCTCGCCCGGCACACCCATTTCACGCCAGCGGGCGCCGGTGGCGAGGATCACGGTCTTGGACTTGAGGGTCGCACCGCTTTCGAAGCGAATCTCGTGCAGTTCACCGGCGTTTTTCGCCGGGATCAGGCTGCTGGCACGTTGCAGGTTCATGATGTCCACGTCGTATTGACGCACGTGGGCTTCCAGGGCGCTGGCCAGTTTCGGCCCTTCGGTTTCCTGCACCGAAATGAAGTTCTCGATCGACATGGTGTCCAGCACTTGCCCGCCAAAACGCTCGGCGGCCACACCGGTGCGGATACCTTTACGGGCAGCGTAGATGGCTGCCGCAGAACCGGCTGGGCCACCGCCGACCACCAGTACATCAAAAGCTGCTTTGGCGCTGATTTTCTCGGCGGCTTTTTCGATACCGCTGGTGTCGAGTTTGGCGAGGATTTCTTCCAGGCCCATGCGGCCCTGGCCGAAGTTCACACCATTGAGGTACACGCTGGGCACCGCCATGATTTGGCGCTCGTCGACCTCAGCCTGGAACAGCGCGCCGTCGATGGCCACGTGGCGGATGTTCGGGTTGAGCACGGCCATCAGGTTCAGCGCCTGGACCACGTCCGGACAGTTCTGGCAGGACAGCGAAAAGTAAGTCTCGAAGCTGAACTCGCCTTTGAGGGCGCGAATCTGTTCAATCACTTCGACACTCGCCTTCGACGGGTGGCCACCGACTTGCAGCAGGGCCAGCACCAGCGAAGTGAATTCATGGCCCATGGGGATGCCGGCGAAACGCAGGCTGATATCGGCACCCGGGCGGTTGATGGAGAACGAAGGCTTGCGCGCATCATCGCCATCGGTTTTCAGGGTGATCAGCGTAGTGAGGCTGGTCACGTCCTGCAAAAGGGCGAGCATTTCCTGGGATTTCGCACCGTCGTCGAGGGAGGCGACGATCTCGATCGGCTGGGTGACCCGTTCCAGGTATGACTTCAACTGAGCTTTAAGATTGGCGTCCAACATACGGGCGATTTCCTTTAATTCTGGGTATAAAAAAACGCCCGAGCGAATATCGCCCGGGCGTTTTTGAGGGCGGATGCAGCTTACTTAAGGTGCGGTGATACCCGCCCTGAGGTGTTTCACAGACTTAGATCTTGCCGACCAGGTCCAGGGACGGAGCCAGAGTAGCTTCGCCTTCCTTCCACTTGGCTGGGCACACTTCGCCTGGGTGGGCAGCTACGTACTGAGCAGCCTTGATTTTGCGCAGCAGCTCGGAAGCGTCACGGCCAACACCACCGTCGTTCAGTTCAACGATCTTGATCTTGCCTTCTGGGTCGATCACGAACGTACCGCGGTCTGCCAGGCCAGCTTCTTCGATCAGAACGTCGAAGTTGCGCGAGATGGTCAGGGTCGGGTCGCCGATCATGGTGTACTGGATTTTGCCGATGGCTGGCGAAGTGTTGTGCCAGGCAGCGTGGGCAAAGTGAGTGTCGGTGGAAACGCTGTAGATTTCGACGCCCAGTTTCTGGAACTCGGCGTAGTTGTCAGCCAGATCTTCCAGCTCGGTTGGGCATACGAAGGTGAAGTCGGCTGGGTAGAAGAAGACTACGGACCACTTGCCTTTCAGGTCAGCGTCCGACACGTCTACGAAGTTGCCGTTTTTGTAGGCGGTAGCTTTGAACGGTTTTACTTGGCTGTTGATGATAGGCATCGTTGACTCTCCGTCAGTGGTTGAAAAGTTGATGAGGTGAATCCTACCCACTCTCTCGGACGATGGCTCATTGGCAAACCTGATGCTGACGATTGGTTTTCCCTATCAGGTGACTGTATTAATAGAAGAAATCTCAAAGCAGCGGTTGCGTCGCCAAGGTCATGCCGAGAAAGGGCGTCGCTTCAACATAGCGCATGGCAGATTTCATGTCGCTCCAGCCGACGTAACTCATCAACGACTTCAAGTCCCAGCCGCTGCGGTGAGCCCAGGTAGCAAAACCTCGCCGCAACGAGTGGCTGGTGTATTGCTCGGCGGGGATACCGGCGCGCTCCAGAGCCTGGCGCAGTAACGGGATCACGCTGTTGGGGTGCAGCCCCTCCTCGCCCAGGTTGCCCCAGCGATCAACCGCGCGAAACACCGGCCCGCGCACCAATGCCGAAGCGCTGAGCCAATCGCCGTAGGCCTGCACTGGGCAAAGGCGCAGCAGCGCCGGGGTCTGATAGGTCTTGCCGAGGTTGTCACGGTCACTTTTGCTACGCGGCAAGTACAGGCTGATCCCTGCACCGGGGGTGGCTCGGACATGTTCGATTTCCAGGCGGCACAGCTCATCGCTGCGAAAGCCACGCCAGAACCCCAGCAAAATCAACGCCGTGTCGCGTTTGGCGCGCAGCAGCCTCGGCTGGTCGTGGTTTTCGCTCGCTTCCTGCGCTTCGACTTCCAGGCAGGCCACCACCTGTTCCAGGTGCTTGAGCTGCAAGGGTTCGGCTTGCTTCTCGCGCGCGGGGTGCACGGCGCGAATGCCCTTGAGCACTTTGCGCACCACTGGCGCTTTGGTCGGGTCGGGAAATCCCTGGCTGGTGTGCCACTGCGCCAGCGCCGAGAGCCGCAGCTTCAAGGTGTTGACCGCTAGTACCCCGGCGTGTGCCACCAGGTAACGCGCCACGCTATCGCTGGTCGCCGGCAGGAACCCACCCCAACTCACTTCGAAGTGCTCGATGGCCGCGCGGTAGCTGCGCCGTGTGTTGTCGCGGGTGGCGGCGTTGAGATAACGCTCCAGATCACTCATGAAAGGCCCATTCGTACGGCTTCGGCGCGTTTCGGGAATCAAAACGGCGATGACACGGGATAATACGCCAATATCCCACCTGTTAAATCATGAATTTAATCGCTTTTTAATCCGTGTTACAGTATGTAAATACATACTACGTACCACATTATCAAATCGACGGAGACCCCATGGCTCGCGGCGGCATTAATAAAGCAGTAGTCCAAACGGCACGCCTGGCGATCCTCGCCCGCGGCGAGAACCCCAGCATCGACGCGGTACGCATCGAAATGGGCAATACCGGCTCAAAAACCACGATTCATCGCTATTTGAAGGAGCTGGACGACAGCGAAACCCGCCTCACCATTACCGAAGCGCCCATCGACGATGAGCTTGGCGAGTTGGTCGCACGGCTGGCGCAGCGCCTGAAAGAGAAGGCACAGGAGCCTATCGATCTGGCCCAGGCGCAGTTCGAGCAGCAGAAAACCGCCCTGCTCGCCCAGGTAGAAGCGCTTGAAGAAGCCCGCAGCCAGCTCAAGCAGCAATGTGATATCCAGGCCGCAGCCTTGGCTGAAGAAAGCGCCGCGCTGCAAACCGCCAGCACCAGCCTGCAGACCGAGCAAACCCGTAACGCCGGGCTCAGTCAGGCGTGCAGCGATTACGAATTGCGGATTTCAGATAAAGACGAACAGATTCGTTCGCTCGAAGAAAAGCACCTGCACGCGCGTGAAGCGCTCGAGCACTATCGCAATGCAATCAAGGAGCAACGCGAGCAAGAGCAACGCCGGCATGAAGGCCAACTGCAACAACTGCAGGCAGAGTTGCGCCAGGCCCAGCAGAGCGCCATGGTGCGCCAGGATGAAATCACCCAGCTGCACCGTGACAACGAACGGCTATTGATTGAGCACCGCGTGACGGCGAAGGAATTGGCGACGCTGCAGGAGCAAAGCCGCAAGGATCAGGCGCAGCAGCTCAAGTTGAGCGCGCAGATAAGCCAGATAGAAAGCGAGCGCAGCGTGATTCAGGAACGTCTGCGGGTGGCCGTACTGGAAAGCCAGTCACGCCAGCAAGCGCTGGCAGAACATCAGCACACCAACAAAGCGTTGGAACTGGACCTTATAAAGGCCCAGGCCCAGATCGAGACATTGCGCCTGGCCGCCGCCGTTGCAACGGCGCCAGAGGCAACACCGCAGGCTTGATCAGCTCGCTACGGGCGTGCGCATGGTGACGAACTCTTCCGCCGCCGTGGGGTGCACGCCGATGGTTTCGTCGAAATGCTGCTTGGTTGCGCCCGCCTTGAGCGCGATCGCCAGGCCCTGCACGATTTCACCGGCGTCCGGGCCGACCATGTGGCAACCCAATACCTTGTCGGTGTCGGCGTCGACCACCAGTTTCATCAGGGTTTTTTCCTGGCAGTCGGTCAAGGTCAACTTCATGGGACGGAAGCGGCTTTCGAAGACCTGCACCTTATGGCCTTTGTCCTTCGCTTCTTCTTCCGTCAGGCCGACGGTGCCGATATTCGGCAAGCTGAACACCGCCGTCGGGATCATCGCGTAGTCCACTGGGCGATATTGCTCAGGCTTGAACAACCGGCGCGCCACGGCCATGCCTTCGGCCAGGGCAACCGGGGTCAGCTGTACGCGCCCGATGACGTCGCCGATCGCCAGGATCGAGGATTCTGCCGTCTGATACAGGTCATCGACTTCGACGAAACCACGCTTGTCGAGTTTGACGCCGGTATTTTCCAGGCCCAGGTTGTCGAGCATCGGGCGGCGGCCGGTGGCGTAGAACACGCAATCGGCTTCCAGCACCCGGCCGTCTTTCAGGGTGGCCTTGAGGCTGCCATCGGCCTGCTTGTCGATACGCTCGATGTCGGCGTTGAATTGCAGGTCCAGCCCACGCTTGGTCAGCTCTTCCTTCAAGTGCGTGCGCACCGAACCATCAAAGCCGCGCAGGAACAGGTCACCGCGATACAGCAGCGTGGTATGCGCGCCCAGGCCGTGGAAAATCCCAGCAAACTCGACAGCAATATACCCACCGCCGACTACCAGCACGCGCTTGGGCAGCTCTTTCAGGAAGAACGCCTCATTCGAGCCAATCGCGTGTTCACGCCCTGGAATCTCCGGAATCTGCGGCCAGCCGCCGGTGGCGATCAGGATGTGCTTGGCGGTAAAGCGCTCGCCATTGATTTCTACCTGATGCGGGTCCACCAGGCGCGCATGCCCTTCATGCAGGGTCACGCCGCTGTTGACCAGCAGGTTGCGGTAGATGCCATTGAGGCGATTGATCTCGCGATCTTTATTGGCGATCAAGGTCGCCCAATCAAACTTCGCCTCGCCCAGGGACCAGCCAAAACCGCCGGCCTGCTCGAAGTCCTCGGCAAAATGCGCGCCGTAGACCAACAGTTTTTTCGGCACACAGCCGACGTTGACACAGGTCCCCCCCAGGTAGCGGCTTTCCGCCACGGCCACCTTGGCGCCAAAGCCGGCGGCAAAACGCGCCGCGCGAACGCCGCCAGAACCGGCGCCAATTACATACAGGTCAAAATCGTAGGCCATTTCACTCTCCTCGGCAGGACATCAGCATACCGACTTAGATGGGGCTGAAAAACGAAAAAGCCACCCGAAGGTGGCTTTTTCAAGCGTGCAGGCAACCGTGAATCAGTAAGCCTTGCCCGTTTTGTAGAAATGCTCGAAGCAGAAGTTGGTCGCTTCGATGTAGCCTTCAGCACCACCGCAGTCGAAACGCTGGCCTTTGAATTTGTAGGCAATCACGCAACCGTCTTTGGCTTGCTTGAGCAGCGCGTCGGTGATCTGGATCTCGCCGCCTTTGCCTGGCTCGGTTTCTTCGATCAGCTTGAAGATGTCCGGGGTCAGGATGTAACGACCGATGATCGCCAGGTTCGACGGAGCGTCTTCCGGGTTTGGCTTCTCGACCATGTCACGCACACGGATCAGGCCATCGCCAATTTCGTCGCCAGCGATCACGCCGTACTTATTGGTTTGCGACGGATCTACTTCCATCACTGCAACGATGGTGCAGCGGTACTTCTTGAACAGATCAACCATCTGCTCCAGAACACCTTTGCCGTCCAGGTTTACGCACAGGTCATCCGCGAGGACCACGGCGAACGGTTCGTCACCGATCAGCGGGCGGCCGGTCAGGATGGCGTGGCCGAGGCCCTTCATCTGGGTCTGACGGGTGTAGGAGAACGAGCACTCGTCGAGCAGCTTGCGGATACCAACCAGGTATTTTTCCTTGTCGGTGCCCTTGATCTGGTTTTCCAGCTCGTAGCTGATGTCGAAGTGGTCTTCCAGTGCGCGCTTACCACGGCCGGTCACGATGGAAATTTCGTTCAAGCCGGCATCCAGTGCCTCCTCAACCCCGTACTGAATCAGTGGCTTGTTCACCACCGGCAGCATCTCTTTGGGCATGGCCTTGGTCGCTGGCAAGAAGCGAGTGCCGTAACCGGCTGCTGGGAACAAGCATTTCTTGATCATATGGGTCCTTACAAAGGGCTGTGCGTACGAAATTCGGCGCAGTCTAATCAGGCCGCAGTCACCTTACAATGGGTCCTGCTGGCGTTGCGATGTCAACATAGAGAAAAAATGTTCGCGTAAGTTCCGCTGATCTTACGAAGAGCATCTTTCCCGGTGGGGCCAAAATACCTGCACCGCGCCGTCTCCATGGGCTGTGCCCTTTTTAGCACGCTTTTGGAACCAGAACACTGACCTGGAATAACTTGCGCGAACCCGCGGCATTTGGCGCTATCATTACGCCCTTGAACCAGACCACGAGATTGTTAATAGATGTCAGAACCAAAAGGCGTGAACGGCTACCTGATCACACAGCGAGCGGACGGCTGGCACCTGATCAACTTCCACGGTGACAGCGTTGCCGGGGTATTCCCCACCGAACAAATGGCTATCGCGGTAGCTGAAGTGTTCGTCGATGAAGCAGGCCACGCGTCGAGCAAGCGGCCCAAGGGCAAGTAAGCCTCTGCGCCAGCAAAAAGAGCCTCGTTGAACGGGGCTTTTTTGTGTTTGTCTGTACCTAGGTGGCAGATCGCTATAATCTTCCGCAAACGCCCCACGACAGTGTCAGCGCTCCCCTCCAACACCCTTGATGACGAACTCATATGAACAAAATTCTGGCACTGACTGCGGTACTGGCGCTTACCGGCTGCACCACCACCTCCGACGTTTACCTGAAAAACGGTGAGCAAGGCCTGACGATCGACTGTTCAGGCGAAGCCAACTCCTGGGCCAGCTGCTACGAAAAGGCTGACGCCTCCTGCGCCGGCACCGGTTATCGCATTGTCGGCACCGAAGGCACGCCTGCGCTGAGCGAAGATGACAAAACCCTGGGCAAAGATGTCGGCAACTTCAAGAGCCGCAGTGTCGTGGTGGTCTGCAAGTAAGCGCGACGGCCTTACATGTGAATTTCGGCGAACTTGATGCCCAGGCCGCGAATGGTCTCGATCAAGTCATCCAGGCGCTCGAACGACTCCACTTCGTCCTGATCGTCCACCAGGAAAAAACTGCGCCCTCCGCTTTTCTTGAAAAATACAATCCACTCGCCCAGGTCGGCGGGGTTCTGGATGACATGGGTGGCCGAAATCTGGCCCTCGGCATGGTGGGTTCTGACGTGTTCACGTTTCATGACGGTTTTCCAGGAAAAGACCCATGCCGCGCAAACCCAGGGTTTGCGCGGCATTTTTGTGGTGAATGGCCGACAGTTTAACGGATGCCTTGCCCGATCAGCACGCCGTCTACGGTTTGGCCGTAGAGATTGACCCCGTCATTGGCATGAAACTTCAGGCGGGTTTTCTCCACCGAGCCGTCGATCAGCCGCGGGTCTTGGGGTCGTTCATGGCTGTTGACGTAGGCCGCGACGTCCCAGGCCTGCTGGTCACTCAGGCTGCCGCTCTTACCCAGGGGCATGTTGTGCTTGATGAAGGAAGCCGCCGTATTGATCCGATGCATACCTGCACCCCAATTGTAGGAGTCCTTTCCCCAGAGCGGCGGCATTAAGTAACTGTCACCGACCTTTTGCCCCTGCCCTTCGGCGCCATGGCACACCGCGCATTGCCCTTGGTAGACCTGCGCGCCCTGCCGCAGGTCATAGCCTGCGGTCGGCTGCGCTACGTCGGGGTAGCCGCGCCCCGGCAACTCGACGCCCAAGGGCGCCTTGCTGGCCAGCCAATAGGCATACACCGACAGCGCGGTAATCTCAATGCTGTCGGCGGCGGGTGGCTTGCCGCCGTTCATGCTGAACTGGAAGCAGCCCTGCAGACGTTCGGCGAAGGTGTTGACCTTGTCATTTTTCTTTCGGTAGGCCGGATACATCGGATAAGCGCCCCACAGCGGCGCAGAGTTGGCCAGCCGTCCCTGATCGAGGTGGCAATTGCTGCAATTGAGTCCGTTGCCGACAAACTCAGGCGCCAGGCGCTTGGTATCGACAAATAACGCATAGCCCTGCCTGACCAGCTTGCCGTAGGCGTTGTCAGGCAGCTCGCTTTCTTGAGGTGGCTGGAATTGAGCGGCTTGCGGGTGGGTTGCCGCCGATTGCAACTGCGACTGATCTTCCATGGCAATCGTCGCGGCCTGCACGGGCAGCACCGCGGCCATTCCCAGCAACACAAATGCTTTCATGGCTTGGCCTCCGGGCCTTGGGCCGCGAAATACTGGGCCACACCCTGCACTTCCTCCGCCGTAAGGGATTTGGCGATATGCCCCATCAAGTCATTCGGGTCATTGCGACGGGTTCCGGCCTGCCAGGCGTTCAGCTGTGCCACCAGGTAGGCAGCAGGCTGGCCGGCGAGTGGCGGGAACGCATCACCGACACCCACCCCCGCTGGCCCGTGGCAGCTGACACAAGCGGGGATCTGCCGCTCCCACGCGCCTTGCAGGGCAAGTTTTTGCGCAGCATCGGTCGGCATTTCACTGCGATAAGCCGGGGCGGGAACAGGCGCAGGCATGGCTGCCAGCGCCTGGCTGACGGCGCCGATTTCCGCCTCGGTGAGGGCGATCGCCAGCGGCCGCATCACCGTACTGGCACGGCTGGCGTTCTTGAAGTCTTCGAGTTGTTTGCTGATATACGCCGCCGGCAAACCCGCCAACCGAGGAAACCCCGCGGCGGCCATGCCCATTCCGTCGGCACCATGGCAGGCCACACAGGGCATGGCGCCCGGCAGTGATCCGCCTTGGGTAAAAATCTTTTTTCCATCCAGGGCGTTGGCGTTGCCCAACACCAACAACAACGCGCTACCCATCAGCATGCGTTCCAGGGACATCATCACCGCTCCATTTTATAGTTATATGCTTAGGCGTATATGGCATAAGCCTGCAAATGTTAGGAGACTGAGCCCTTGGCGACAACTGTAAAAAAATCCCACAAAAAAGCCTGACGCTGCTCTCGCAGGGTCAGGCTTTTATCGGATTCAGATAACGGGCAGAGCCTACGGCTTCAGCCGGAAATGCACTCTTCACCGGCCTTTTTCACATCGCCCGGGCGAATAGGCACATTGGACATGCTCTCGTAGAGCTTGATGCTGCTGCCGCTGGAACGCTCTTCAATCTCGAAAATCGCCGAAGGATCGGCTGAGAACTTCTGCGGCACGATGACTTGTACGCCTTCCTTATGCGGTTCGATCTGCGGCGGCCGGCGGGTGGTGGATAATTTACGCACGACGCAGGCTGCATATTCCTGCGGTTTCTTGCCTGAAATGACAGCCAATGTCGGCGGTGTCTGCTTGATATCTGCAACCGAAGCACACCCACCTATCGCCAAGGCCAGAACCAACACACTCCACTTCATATAAAACCTCCGATAAAGACCCTACGACAGCGGGGATGGTAATTTTCTCCCGCCCAAGTAGGATTTATCCCTGATAACTCGGTAAATAACTGTTTTAAATTGTCGACGCCGTCGAACACGGGCCGATAATAAACGCGCTGGGGCTGATAAACTCCATCTTAACCTACGTATCGTTCTGATTTTTCAGAAAAAGCCCTTCTGGAGACACCCCTCATGAAATTCATCCACCAGCGTGAGCACCTCAACGAGGGAGACATTGTCGTCATCGAATGCTCGCAAACTTGTAATATTCGTCTGATGAGCGACGCGAACTTTCGCAGCTTCAAGAATGGCGGCCGCCACACCTACCACGGTGGCGCCTTCGATAAATTCCCGGCCAAAATCACTGCGCCGAGCACCGGTTTCTGGAACATCACCCTGGACGTGGTGACCCGCCGCGCGATCAGCGTCACCAAAAAACCGACGTTGTCGCACAAGATCCGCATCGTGCGCCGCACCAGCTCCAAACTGAGCTGACCCGTATTTTTCACAGGAAATAACCGTGACTGCCACCACCAAATACGTGATCAAGTACAAACTCAACGGCGAGCGCCGCTTTGAATTCGCTCAACTGCACACCAACAGCGTGGAAGAAGCCCAGCAAGCCCTGGGCAAAATCCACGATGCCAGCGATGTGATTACTGACATCACCGTGAGCAAGGCGCTGTAAGCCATGGCCGGCCCCACTGCGGACCTGTTCGCCGATGACGCCCTGCAACAACCCGCAGGGCGCGAGCAAATCGGCGAACAATCCTACGTGCTAAGAGGCTATGCCCTGCCCTGGATCGAGCGACTGCTGCCGGAGCTGCGCCGCATCCTCGCGCAATCGCCCTTTCGAAAAATGGTCACGCCCGGCGGCTTCACCATGTCGGCCGCCTTGAGCAGTTGCGGCGACCTGGGCTGGAGCACCGACTCACGCGGTTACCGCTACACGCCGCTGGACCCCCTCAGCCAGCAACCCTGGCCCGCCATGCCGGATGCCTTACGGCAACTGGCCGTACAGGCCGCGGCAGACGCCGGGTTTGCTGACTTCACACCGGACGCCTGCCTGATCAACCGCTACGTACCCGGCGCCAAAATGTCCCTGCACCAGGACAAGAATGAGCGTCGCTACAGCGAACCGGTGGTGTCGATTTCCCTCGGGTTGCCGGCGATTTTCCTGTTTGGTGGCCATGAGCGCAGCGACAAGCCACTGAAAGTTTCGCTGTTCCATGGCGACGTGGTGGTTTGGGGCGGGGTCGATCGCCTGCGTTTTCACGGGGTGATGCCGATCAAGGATGGCGTGCACCCGATCATGGGTCCGCAACGCATCAACCTCACCTTGCGCACCGCCGGCTGATTTGACCGCAAGCTTCGGAGTGCCGGGCCAGCGCGGCAGGGCTAATCTGGGCAGAATTCGTCAAGAGTGCCGACCATGACCACCGAACACGACCCACGCTGGGCGGCCATCCTCGCCCGCGACCCGAAAGCCGATGCACTCTTCGTTTACGGCGTGAAGACCACGGGCGTGTATTGCCGACCCAGTAGTGCTTCGCGCTTGCCGCGCCCGGAAAATATCGAATTCTTCGACACGGCGGCGCAAGCCGAAGCTGCCGGTTACCGTGCCAGCAAACGCGCCGCCGGCGACCAAACCCAACTGGCCGCGCAGCATGCGCAACTGGTTGCCCAGGCCTGCCGGCAGATCGAGCAGGCCGACACCCCACCCAGCCTGAGCGCACTGGCGGCCCAGATCGGCCTCAGCCCTTTTCATTTCCACCGCGTGTTCAAAAGCGTCACAGGCCTGACGCCCAAGGGCTACGCCAGCGCCCATCGCTCACGCAAGCTGCGCGACGGGCTCAAAGGCCCGCACTCGGTAACGGATGCGCTGTATGACGCGGGCTTCAACTCCAATAGCCGCTTTTACGAGGCGGCCGATCAGTTGCTCGGCATGAAACCCAGCGACTATAGGGCCGGCGGCACCAACAATCAGATCCTGTTCGCCGTCGGGCAATGCTCGCTCGGCGCGATCCTGGTGGCGCAGAGCAACCGTGGCGTGTGTGCGATTCTGCTGGGCGATGACCCGGACAAACTGGTGCATGACCTGCAGGATCAATTTCCCAAGGCCAACCTGGTCGGCGCTGATCGCCGCTTCGAACAGTTGATCGCCCAGGTCGTAGGGTTTATCGAGGCACCCGCCCTTGGCCTGGACTTGCCGCTGGACCTGCGCGGCACGGCGTTCCAGGAACGGGTGTGGCAGGCCCTGCGCGAGATTCCAGTGGGCAGCACGGCCAGCTACGCGCAGATCGCCCAGCGCATCGGCGCGCCGAAGTCGTTTCGCGCGGTGGCCCAGGCCTGCGGCGCGAACAGCCTGGCGGTGGCAATTCCGTGCCACCGCGTGGTGCGCAGCAACGGCGACTTATCAGGTTACCGCTGGGGCGTAGAGCGCAAACGCCAACTGCTGAAGCGCGAAAGCGAAGTTTAAAGCGCTTTGCGCTTGCGGAACTGTGCAGCTTTAAAGCGGTTGCCGCACAACGCCATGCTGCACCATCGGCGCTTATGGGCCTTGGTGCGGTCGTAAAACCACAGCACGCACTCGGGATGCTCGCAGGTGCGGATCAGGTTGAAATCGCCGTCCACCAGCAGGCCCGCAGCGGCCTCGGCAATCCCTGACAGGAACTGCTCCGGGGTCTGCAGTTTGCGCTGCCGCTCCAGGCGCAGCTCACCCGGAGCCGGCCACGCCAATTGCGGATGGCTGACCGCCTTGCGCAAAAAACCATTCAACGCCGCAGGATCGCCCTGATTCCCCGCCTTGCGCTGCTCCAGCAGCACGCGCACAACCTCGCGCAACTGCACTGCCGCCGCTAATAACGCACCGGGCTCGAAGACCGGTATTGCGCCCTCCTCGGCCCAGCCCAGGCGCACCAGCCAGCGTTCGACATCCCCGTCGCTTTGCCAGAACTCAAAGGGCTGCCCATCGACATTGGCGCGGGTGTTGAGCATGTCCAGGACCGGGTTATCGGCAAGCACATAGGGTTCCACAGAGGCAGCGGTGGTCATGGTCAATCCTCTTGATTTCGCCGGCAAGCGTAACCGTTATTTTCAGATATGGGTAGTTACGCGCAGCAAAAACATAACCAGATAAAATAATTTGACAGGTTGCTTTTTTCGGTGCAGCTTTTAGCTGCGTAACCCGTATATTCAACTTAACCAGTTACTAAAGGCCCGATCACCATGACCACTCAAGCACCCGTTGTGCGCTACCACCACGTCGCTGTCGATGGCGTCAGCCTGTTCTACCGCGAAGCCGGCGACCCAACCGCCCCGGTTATGCTGCTGTTGCACGGCTTTCCCAGTTCATCGCATATGTACCGCGACTTGATCCCCTTGCTCGCCACGCGCTTTCGGGTGATCGCCCCGGACTTGCCTGGTTTTGGCTTCACCGACGTGCCGGCCGAGCGCGATTACGTCTACACCTTCGACAACCTCGCGCTCACGGTCGGGCACTTTGTCGATGCGCTTGAGTTGAGCCGCTACGCCCTATACGTCTTCGATTACGGCGCGCCGGTCGGCCTGCGCCTGGCGGTGGCGCATCCGGAACGGGTCAGCGCGCTGGTCTCGCAAAATGGCAATGCCTACCTCGAAGGCCTGGGCGATGCCTGGGCACCGATTCGCCGGTATTGGGCCGAGCCGACCCAGGCCAACCGCGAAGTGATCCGCAGCGCGGTGATCAGCCTGGAAGGCACCCGCTACCAGTACCTGCACGGCGTGAGCCAGCCGGAACTGGTTGCACCGGAGTCCTACATGCTCGACGTATTGCTGATGCAGCGTCCCGGCAACGACGAGATCCAGTTGGACCTGTTCCTCGACTACCGCAACAACCTCACGTTGTACCCGGCGTTCCAGGCATTCTTCAAGGCCACCCAAGTGCCGGCGCTGGTGATCTGGGGTCAGAACGATCCGTTCTTCATTCCGCCAGGCGCCCACGCCTATAAGGCCGACAACCCCAACGCCGTGGTGGAACTACTGGACACCGGCCACTTCGCCCTGGAAACCCACGCTGCACATATTGCCGAGCGCATCCACGCAGTGCTGGGGCACGCCATTGACTGACGGAGCATCACGAAACCTGCTCCCCGTCCAGTGAATAAAACAGACTGGCCGGGTGCCGATGGCCCTGCTAAAACAGCGAAACGCCCGACTAACGCTGGAGACGCCCCCCCATGAGCACCTGGCCAGACACCCGCATTCTCGACCTGCTGGGCATTCAAGTGCCCATCATCCAGGCGCCGATGGCCGGCGCCACCACCACCGCCATGGTCATCGCCGCCAATAACGCGGGGGCACTGGGTTCGATGCCGGCGGCCGCGCTGACCATCGAGCAACTGCGCGAAGCGTTGACCATTATTCGCCACGCCAGCGCGCAGCCGATCAATGTGAATTTTTTCTGCCATCTGCCGCCCGCGCCTGACGCAGCCCGCGATCAGCGCTGGAAAGCGCTGCTGCAACCTTACTACCGCGAGTTGGGCGCCGATTTCGATGCGCCGACACCGCTTTCCAACCGCGCGCCATTCGACGAAGCCGCATGCCAGGTAGTCGAAGCATTCCGCCCTGAAGTCGTCAGTTTTCACTTCGGCTTGCCGGAAACGTCCCTGTTGGAGCGGGTAAAAGCCACCGGCGCCAGGGTGCTGTCCTCCGCTACCACGGTTGAAGAAGCCATATGGCTGGAACAACACGGCTGCGATGCAATCATCGCCATGGGCATTGAGGCGGGCGGGCATCGTGGTTTGTTTCTGAGCGACGACCTGAATACCCAGATCGGCCTGTTCGCCCTGCTGCCGCAAATCGTCGACGCCGTCAGCGTGCCGGTGATTGCGGCGGGTGGTGTTGGCGATGCGCGCGGGATCGTCGCGGCGTTGGCCCTGGGCGCCTCGGCGGTGCAGGTCGGCACCGCTTACCTGTTCACGCCTGAAGCCAACGTGAACACTTCCCACCACCATGCTCTGCGCACCGCCCAGGCCAGCGAAACGGCCCTGACCAACCTGTTTACCGGCCGACCGGCGCGGGGCATCGTCAACCGAGTGATGCGGGAGTTGGGCGCGATCAACCCGGCCGCGCCGGCGTTTCCCATCGCGGGCGGCGCGTTGATGCCACTCAGGGCCAAGGATGAAGCAGGCTTCAGCAACCTGTGGTCGGGCCAGGCGTTACGCCTGGGCAAAGAGATCAGCACCTATGCGCTGACCCGCGAACTGGCCGAGCAGGCCCTGGCGAAGCTCAATTAGCAGCAACTTTGCACTGTACCGGCAATGGCCAACCGCTATATATTCCCGTACATAGCGGTTAAGCCTTCTCCCTATAACAAGCCGTACACTGCTCAAGGAGCTGCTTCATGAAGATTCACGCCCCACGCCAGGCCGTCCTGGTCGCCGCCCTCGCTTTCGGTTCGGCGCATGCCGATGAAGTCCAGGTCGCCGTAGCCGCCAACTTCACCGCGCCGATCCAGGCTATTGCCGCCGATTTCGAAAAAGACACCGGCCACAAGCTGGTCGCGGCCTATGGCGCTACCGGGCAGTTCTACACCCAGATCAAAAACGGCGCGCCGTTCGAAGTGTTCCTGAGCGCCGATGACACCACCCCGCAAAAACTCGAAACCGAAGGCGACACCGTCAAAGGCTCGCGCTTCACCTACGCGGTGGGCACCCTGGCGCTGTGGTCGGCCAAAGAAGGTTATGTCGATGCCAAGGGCGACGTGCTGAAGAAAAATCAATTCAAGCACCTGTCCATCGCCAACCCGAAAGCCGCGCCTTACGGTCTGGCCGCGACTCAGGTGCTGGCCAAAGAAGGCCTGACCGAGCAGGTCAAGGACAAGCTCGTCGAAGGCCAGAACATCACCCAGGCCTATCAGTTCGTGTCCACCGGCAACGCCGAACTGGGCTTTGTCGCCTTGTCGCAGATCTATAAAGACGGCAAAGTCACCAGTGGTTCGGCGTGGATTGTCCCGTCTTCCATGCACGATCCGATCAAACAGGACGCGGTGATCCTCAACAAGGGCAAAGACAGCGCCGCTGCCAAGGCACTGGTTGAGTACCTGAAAGGGCCAAAAGCTGCTGCCGTTATCAAGTCCTACGGTTACGAGCTCTAAATGCCGCTATCGAGTGCCGATTTTTCCGCGATCTGGTTGACCATCAAGCTGGCGTCGCTGACCACCGTGATCCTGTTGGTCATCGGCACTCCGATTGCCCTGTGGCTGTCGCGCACCCGCTCCTGGTGGCGCGGCCCGATCGGGGCAGTTGTCGCCTTGCCGCTGGTGTTGCCACCCACGGTTATCGGCTTTTACCTGCTGTTGACCATGGGGCCCAATGGCTACTTTGGCCAGTTCACCCAATGGCTGGGCCTGGGCACCCTGACCTTCAGCTTCGCCGGGCTGGTGATTGGTTCGGTGATCTATTCCATGCCGTTTGTGGTGCAGCCGTTGCAAAACGCTTTCTCCGCGATCGGTACTCGCCCGCTGGAAGTGGCCGCGACCTTGCGCGCCAACCCGTGGGACACCTTCTTCACAGTGATACTGCCCCTGGCGCGCCCGGGGTTTATCACTGCGTCCATCCTCGGCTTTGCGCACACCGTCGGCGAATTCGGCGTGGTGCTGATGATCGGCGGCAATATCCCCGACAAGACTCGCGTGGTCTCGGTGCAGATCTACGACCACGTCGAAGCCATGGAATACGCCCAGGCCCATTGGCTGGCGGGCTCGATGGTGGTGTTCGCATTCCTCGTGTTGCTGGCGCTCTACTCCAGCCGTAAAACCAAGATGGGCTGGAGCTGATGTCGATGATTGATGTGCGCTTGAACCTCAACTATTCCGGGTTTGCCCTGGACGTAGACCTGCACCTGCCAGGGCGCGGCGTGACGGCGCTGTACGGGCACTCCGGCTCCGGCAAGACCACCTGCCTGCGTTGCATCGCCGGGTTGGAGCGCGCCGACGACGCTTTTATCCGCATCAACGATGAGGTCTGGCAAGACAGCCGTAACCGCGTGTTCGTGCCACCGCACAAGCGCGCGTTGGGGTATGTGTTTCAGGAGGCCAGCCTGTTTCCACACCTGTCGGTGCGCGCGAACCTGGCGTTCGGCCTCAAGCGTATCGCGCGCCAGCATCGGCGCGTCGAACTGGCCCAGGCCACCGAGCTGCTCGGGATCGGCCACCTGCTCGAGCGGCATCCGCAGCACTTGTCCGGCGGCGAGCGCCAGCGTATCGGCATCGCCCGCGCGCTGCTCACCAGCCCCCGCCTGCTGTTGATGGACGAACCCTTGGCCGCCCTCGACAGCAAGCGCAAAGGGGAAATCCTGCCGTACCTGGAACGCCTGCACGACGAACTGGATATTCCGGTGCTGTATGTCAGCCATGCCCAGGATGAAGTGGCGCGGTTGGCCGACCATATCGTGCTGCTCAGCGACGGCAAGGCGCTGGCGAGTGGCCCCATCGGCGAAACCCTGGCGCGGCTCGACCTGCCCCTGGCGCTGGGGGACGACGCCGGGGTGGTGATCAACGGCAGCGTCAGCGCCTACGATGCTCACTACCAGTTGCTGACGTTGCAGTTGCCCGACAGCGCCCAGCACTTGCGCGTGGCCCATGCGCCGCTGGCTGTCGGCAAAACATTGCGGGTCAAGGTGCAGGCACGGGACGTGAGCCTCAGCCTGCAAGCCGAGGAACACAGCAGCATCCTCAACCGCCTGCCGGTGACGGTCACCCAGGAAATAGCGGCGGACAACAGCGCGCATGTGCTGGTACGCCTGGACGCCGATGGCACGCCGCTGCTGGCGCGCATCACGCGGTTTTCCCGCGACCAGCTGCAACTGCACCCCGGCCAGACCCTGTGGGCGCAGATCAAAGCGGTCGCGGTATTGGCCTGAAAACCTTTTGGCACGACCGCAAACGGCTGCGGTCAATCAGCTATACCGGCCTGATTTGTTGCCAAGGAACCTGCGCCATGCCCGATTCTGCGTCCCCCGCCGACCTGCCCCGTGACCTGCATTACGTTGACGACACCCAACCCGGCATCCGCCGCAAAACACTGCGCGGCACGTTTCAATACTTCGATGCCAAGGGTGAACGCATCAAGGATGCCGACGAGATCAAGCGCCTGAACACCCTCGCAGTGCCGCCGGCCTACACCGACGTGTGGATCTGCGCCGACCCGCGCGGTCACCTACAGGCCACCGGCCGCGACGCGCGTGGGCGCAAGCAATACCGCTATCACGCGCGCTGGCGCGAGGTACGCGACAGCGACAAATACGCGCGGCTGCAGGAATTCGGCAACGCCCTGCCCAAGTTGCGCAAGCAGCTGGAAGCGCAGATCGCCGAGCCCGGCTTTACCCGCGAAAAAGTCCTCGCCACGGTGGTGATGCTGCTCGACGCCACGCTGATTCGCGTCGGTAATACCCAGTATGCGCGCGACAATAAATCCTACGGGCTGACCACCCTGCGCACCCGCCATGTCGATGTCAAAGGCAGCGAGATCCAATTCCAGTTTCGCGGCAAGAGCGGCGTGGAACATCAGATCAGTGTCAAGGATCGGCGCCTGGCCACGGTGGTCAAGCGCTGCCTGGAACTGCCGGGGCAGAACCTGTTCCAGTACCTGGATGAAGACGGCGAGCGCCACACCGTCAGTTCCCATGACGTGAACGCCTACCTGCATGACCTCACCGGTGCCGACTTCACCGCCAAGGATTACCGCACCTGGGCCGGCACCGCGATGGCGCTGGCGGTGCTGCGTGAATTGCAATGGCAGCCGGAATCCGATGCCAAAAGGCACGTGGTCGCGATGGTCAAGGACGTCGCCAAGCAGTTGGGCAACACGCCGGCGGTGTGCCGTAAGTGCTATATCCACCCGGCCGTGCTCGAGCATTTCAGCCTCGGCGAACTGTCCAAATTGCCCAAGCCGCGCCTGCGTAAAGGGCTGAAAGCAGAAGAGGTGGCGCTGGCGATGTTCCTCGAACAACTGGCCGAAGACTTGCCGAAAAAAGCCAAGGCGGGTTAGGCTTTGCCTCCCTTCTGACTCACGGGATGAGCGCCGACGTGAACAACTAAGCCTTCCAAAATGTATCTGCAACGAGCCGCCTGGCGCGCTTGTTGGCCTGTCCGACATTTTTTTGGAGGTGCTGATGACTGACGTCAACCGGCTGCCCGTCCTGGTTTCCCTGCAACACCTATGCTTCCAGTTCGCCAACGGCGAGACCTTGCTGGAAGACCTGACCCTGTCTATCGATCACACCCCCACCGGCATTGTGGGGCGCAATGGCCGAGGCAAAAGTATCCTTGCGCAATTGCTCGCCGGGTTGCTGTCACCCTCCAGCGGTACCGTCAATCGCACGGCCAGCGTGGCTTACGTGCCCCAGACCGTAAAGGTTGCGACCGGGCAAACCGTCGCCGACATCACGGCCACTGCGCAGGCCCTGGCTGCTCTGGCGCGGATGGCGGCGGGTACGGCGCTGATCGATGATCTTGAGTTGATCGACGACCGCTGGGACCTTGCCGACCGATTACGCGCTGCGCTGGATGCTGCGGGCCTGGCACCGCTCGCCTTTGACGCGCCGGCCGATCAACTCAGCGGCGGCCAACTGGCCCGGGTAGCCGTGATCGGTGCACTGCTGGCAGCCCCACCGTTGCTGGTGCTCGACGAACCCACCAATCACCTCGACAGTGCCGGGCGCCAATGGCTATTGCGACAACTCAAGGCGTGGCGCGGCGGCCTGGTGGTGGTCAGCCATGATCGGCAACTGCTCAACAGCCTGGAGCGCATCGTTGAGCTGTCGCCCCTGGGCATACGGGTGTATGGCGGCAATTACGATGCCTATCGCCTGCAGCGCGACACCGAACAGCACGCCGCCGTCGCGGCACTGGAACACGCGCGCCTGGCGCGCAGCCGCGAACATCGGCGCCTGCACAAAGACCACGACGCCCTGCAACGCAATGCTGCGCGCTCGCGCAAACACGCCGAAACCGCCAACGTCGACCGCTTCACCAAAGCCCGCTGGAAAGGCGCCGCGGGTGAAATCGCCAGCCATGTGCGCAGTGCTCATCACGCCCAAAAACATGCACTGGACGCTCAGGTCCGCCACGCCTACCAGCGCGTGCAGGATGAGACAGCAACCCTGTTGACCTTGCCGGAGTCGGCGATACCCAACGGTCGCCAAGTCCTCGCGTTGGTAAATGTTCAGCTTCCCTGGCTGGCCCCTCCGCCGCTCACGCTGCACCTGACCGGGCCGGTGCGTGTGGCCGTGCAGGGGCCGAACGGCTGCGGGAAATCGACGTTGCTCAAGGTGCTTGCAGGCCTTTGGTCGCCGGTCAGTGGCGAATGTTCGGTGCCGGTGCCCAGCGCGTATATCGACCAGCACCTGGCACTGCTGGATGACCGACGCTCGATCATTGATCAGCTCGACCTGCTCGACACCCCCCTGGCCGAAGCCGAGCTGCGTACGCGGCTGGCGCTGCTGCAACTGGATGCCACGCGGGTCACTCAACCGGCCGGACAGCTCAGTGGCGGCGAGCGCTTGAAAGCGGCGATGGCGATTGCGCTGTGGCGTGAAATACCCGCGCAGCTGCTGTTGCTCGACGAGCCGACCAACCACCTGGACCTCGAATCGGTGCTGGCCTTTGAACAGGCGCTGCAAGGCTTTAGCGGGGCAATGCTAGTGGTCTCGCATGACCCGGCCTTTGTGCAAGCTATTCAGCCAACCCATCATCTGCGCTGGCACAGAGAGGGTTGGCGCCTGGCGTGTGTCTGAGGTCATTGCGCGCCTGGGCAAAGCGTCCTACGGTAGTGGCCGGATAATCTCACCGAGGAAGCCGGCCCCATGCTGCCAACGCCCCGCAAACCCTACGTCAATCCCGCACTCGCCCATCGACAGCGCTGGCGTGGCCGCGTCGGCATGATGCTGGTGGCCAGCCTGTCGGTGCTGGCGGGCATGACCGATGCCATCGGCTTCATGGCCAGCGGCGACTTTGTATCATTCATGAGCGGCAACACCACACGCCTGGCGGTGGCGATCAGTGCCGGCGATCTTGGGCTGACGGGGCGCTTGCTGTTGCTGGTCGCCACTTTTGTGGCGGGCAACGCCCTGGGCGTGATGGTCAGCCGTGTCAGCCGGCGCCATGCCCTGCCCTTGTTGCTGTGTATTGCGGCGTTGCTGTGCGGCGGGGCCTTGTTGCCCGTTACCGAAACGCTGCCGGCCTTGCTCGCGGCCATCATTGCGATGGGCATGCTTAATGCTGCCGTGGAAGAGGTCAACGGTTTGCCGGTGGGCCTGACGTATGTCACCGGCGCGCTGTCGCGGTTTGGTCGCGGGCTGGGGCGCTGGATGCTCGGCGAGCGCCGCAACGGCTGGCGGGTGCAATTGATTCCGTGGGCGGGGATGTTCGTCGGCGCGGTGATGGGTGCACTGCTGGAGCAGCAGATGGGCCTGAAGGCGCTGCTGGTCAGCGGGGGGTTGGCGGGGTTGCTGGGGCTGGTGTCACTGAAGATTCCGCGCCGCTGGCACTTGGGTTTTATGCCGCGATAAGGTGCAAAAAGGAGGCTCGCCCGACGTTTAGGCCTCGACGTCCGTGTACTGGTAAAGAGCCATCATGTCGGGCGAGCGGTGTGAATCATAAGCGAATGCCCGGCGGCTGTCCGCCGGGGATTTCCTAAAAGCACTAAGGCAAAGGATTACAGGCAGGTCGCGAGCGCAGCCAAACGGCGCTTGGCGGGCATCGTGTCTTCGGCCGCGTAGTAATTCACGGTGGAGCCGGCGCCGGCGCTGATCACGTCGACAAAATAATCGCCACCCGTGGTGTAGACGGTAAAACCACCCGCTGCGGTCGGTTCCTTGAAGCCGCCGGCGTCCACGCCGAACACACTTTCGTCCTGCCAGCCGAACTGGATGCACTCGGCAACGACCAGTGTGGCTTTATCCGAGGCCATGCTTTTGTAGGGGCTGCCTGCACGCGCCTCTTTCATCTTCGAACCTGCGCAACCGGCCAATGCAGCCAGTGCTGCCAGTACCATTGCGCCCATTACGACCTTCCGCATGCCATCGCCTCCTTGGAAAAAACGCGACTTTACCATTTGCAGGAAGTGCGTGGGCCACTGTGAACTGGCGGGGTGCAGCGCATGAATTTAGTTTCACTGTGAAGGGAGACCACGCCGCCTATAGTCGACAGGCTCATTTTTAGAAGTCTCCCTTCTGCCCGCCCTCCCGCGGGCTTTTTTTCGCCGGGTTTTTATAACAGCCAGCGAAACAGATAAAACAACGCCATGCTCAGCAGCACAGTGACCAGCACACTGCGCGTCCAGTACATCAGCGCCACGGCGCAGATGCTCGCCAGCAGGTACGGGTTGGCGAGGCTCAGGTTCAACTGGTGGTCAGCCAGAAAAATGATCGGCCCGCAAATCGCCGTGAGCATGCCCGGCACCGCAAAGCCGAGGAATTCCCGCGCCCCACGGTTCAGCCGCACCGGCAAACGCGGCTCAATAAACAAGTAACGGTTAAGGAACACCACCAGGCCCATGGCCACAATCATCAGGTAAATCATCGCTGCCCGACTCCCAGTCGCTTGCACACAAACCCTGCACTCATGCCCAACACGCCGGACACCACCACCGCCGATTCCCAATGCAGAAAGCTCAACCACACCGAAAACAGCAGCGACACCGCCACGCAGACCACTGTCGGCACGTCGCGCACAACCGGGGTGATCAGCGCAATAAAGGTCGCCGCAATCGAGAACTCCAGGCCCAGTTGGTCAAGGCCGGGAATGCTTTTACCCAGCACGATGCCGGCCAGCGTGAACAGGTTCCAGGCGATGTAGAACGTCAGGCCGACGCCCAACGCATACCAGCGATTGAAGGTTTCACGGTCGTAATGGCTGACCAGCGCAAAGAATTCATCGGTCAGCAGAAACCCCAGGCTCAGGCGCCAGCGGGCTTTGAGTGGTGAAACTATCGGGCGCAAATGCATGCCGTACAGCAGATGCTGGGAGGTCAGCAGCAAGGTGGTCAGCACGATGGAGATCAGGCTGGCGCCGCTTTTGACCATGCCGATGGCGACCAACTGCGCCGCGCCGGCAAACACGATGGCCGACAAGCCCTGGGCTTGCAGCGGGGTAAATTGCGCATCGATGGCCATCGAGCCGGCCAGCAAGCCCCATGGCGCACAGGCCAGGGACAGGGGAATGACGGCGATCGCGCCGCGAGCGAAGGCGTAATGAGGTAAGGCGGTAGGCATGGAGACGGCTCATCGACAGACAGTCGACAAGCATGCCAGCGTATCCAGGGGCTTGTCTTGAACGATCTTGCTCAGGCCAGCCTTACCGAGACCTGCTCCACCGAATCGCGCGCTTCGCGCAATTCGTGGGCGTCCTGGTTGAGCCGGTGAATGGTATTGAGCAGGCGCTGGCGCAGCACTTCATCGCCGAGTTTTTCGACGGCGCGCATCAGGTCAAACGCTGCGGTTTCATTATTTTCCGCAACGGAATCCAGGGTCTTGCGCAGGTTACGAGTGGCACGGGTCACGCGGGGGTCTTCCTTCATCAGCAATGGCAGGCACCTTAGGACATTCGTGTTTCAGTTTAATTTCAGGCAGTTGTGGCTGATTTGCGCGGATTTGATCCATGTCAGTCGAATTCAGGATTTACCCTACAAATCGGAAAAAACACTATTGCAGTGGGCAAGCGCGAACTTTGCGTGTACGAACTGATCCATGCCATGCACGGCAACCCGCCACGGTTGCGCAGCGTCTGGATGCAATGGGCGACAGACCACAACGGACCAGCACCTGCTGCTGAACCCTCGGAGCGTTTATTCATGCTTGTCGCAATTGCGATTTTCATCTTCACCATCGTCCTGGTCATCTGGCAGCCCAAGGGCCTGGGCGTAGGCTGGAGTGCCACGATGGGCGCAATCCTGGCCCTGGCCTGTGGCGTGATCAGCCTGGCCGACATCCCGGTGGTGTGGCACATCATCTGGAATGCCACCGGCACGTTTGTCGCGCTGATCATCATCAGCCTGTTGCTCGATGAGGCCGGTTTTTTCGCCTGGACCGCGCTGCATGTCGCACGCTGGGGGCGCGGCCGCGGCCGGCGGCTGTTTGCCTATATGGTGCTGCTCGGCGCACTGGTCTCGGCGCTGTTCGCCAATGACGGCGCGGCGCTGATCCTCACACCGATCGTGATGTCGATGCTGCTGGCCCTGCGTTTTTCGCCGGCCGCAACCCTGGCATTCGTGATGGGCGCGGGGTTTATCGCCGACACCGCGAGCCTGCCGCTGGTAGTGTCGAACCTGGTGAACATCGTCTCGGCGGATTACTTCAAGATCGGTTTCAACGAATACGCCGCGGTGATGGTGCCGGTGAACTTCGTCAGTGTCGCGGCGACGCTGGCCGTGCTGCTGTGGTTCTTCCGCCGTGACATCCCGCAAACCTACGACCCGGCTGACCTGGATGACCCGGCCACGGCGATCCACGACCGCGCCACCTTTCGCGCCGGCTGGTGGGTGCTGGGCATCCTGCTGGTCGGCTGCTTTGCCCTGGAGCCGCTGGGCATTCCGATCAGCGCCATCTCCGCAGCCTGCGCGGTGTTGCTGCTGGTGATCGCCGCCAAGGGCCACCAGATCTCCACGCGCAAAGTGCTGAAAGAAGCGCCGTGGCAGATCGTGGTCTTTTCCCTTGGCATGTACCTGGTGGTCTACGGCTTGCGCAACGCCGGCCTCACCACCTACCTGGCGACCTGGCTGGATACCTTTGCGCATTACGGCGTGTGGGGCGCGGCCATGGGCACCGGGGTGCTGACGGCCTTGCTGTCGTCGGTGATGAACAATTTGCCGACCGTGTTGATCGGCGCGCTGTCCATCGAGTCCAGCCATGCCGTGGGCGTGGTCAAGGACGCGATGATCTATGCCAACGTGATCGGCAGTGACCTCGGTCCGAAAATCACCCCCATCGGCAGCCTGGCTACCCTGCTCTGGCTGCACATCCTGGCGCGCAAAGGCATCACCATCACCTGGGGCTATTACTTCAAGGTCGGGATCGTGCTGACCTTGCCCGTACTGTTGATCACCCTTGCCGCCCTCGCCCTGCGCCTGAGTATTTAGTTATGCTCGGCGCTTTCCTCTGTCGCGGGACGACTCGATGAGCGCCATGCAACACGCCTGGCTGGGCAACTACGAAATCAGCCGCACCACCTGCACCGGCCTGACCTTCGCCCGCCATAGCCATGACGAATGCGTGATCGGCGTAAACCTGTTGGGCGAGGAAAAGGTCTGGCTCGACCGCCGTGAATTCGAGGCAGGGCCTGGCTCCATCACCTTGTATAACCCCGGTCAGATTCAAGGCGGCGGCGCGGCGGATGGGGCGCCGTGGCAGTTTGTCAGCCTGTACGTCACGGCCGAGCAATTGGCCGCCGACCTGGGGCTGGCGCAGGTAGAGTTCGACCGTTCACTGTGCTTTCAGCCGGATCTCGCCCAGCGCCTGGCGGCGACGGTGAAAGGCGCGTTAAGCGCAGATGCCCGGGTGCGCGAATTGAATGAAGACGCCTTGGTCCTGCTGCTCGGTGAAGTGGTCAGCCTCAGCGGCGTACGCTTGCCCTGCAGTACGGGCACCGGCAAAAGCCTGGTCGGTCGCGCGCAGGAATTGCTCGCCGCGCACCTGCATCAGTCGCTGCCGCTTGAGCACTTGGGCGATGAGCTGGGGTTGTCCAAATTCCACGTGCTGCGCACCTTCCAGCAAGAAACCGGGCTGAGCCCCAGGCAATGGGCCATGCAATTGCGCACCTGTCGCGCCAAGGGCCTGTTGCGCAATGGCGTGGCAGCGAGTGAGGTTGCGCATGACCTGGGCTTTGCCGACCAGAGCCACCTCAACCGACACTTTCGCGCGGCCTATGGCATCACACCGGGGCGCTATCAAAGCGTGCTGAAACGCTGAACAGCGCAATCTGGTTCAAGACAATCCGCCCGCGCCGGCCCAGACTGCCCACGATCATTTGAAGGAACACGGGCATGCTGACGATCTTCTTTTACGCGCTGGTATTCGGTTTTGTGTTTTGCCTGTCTCCCGGCGCCGTGCTGGCAGAGACCTTGCGCCGTGGCCTGCTCCACGGGTTTACCCCGGCGCTGCTGGTTCAGGTCGGCTCACTGGTGGGCGACGCCGTGTGGGCGGTAATCGGCCTGACCGGCATCGCCCTGCTGATCCAGCATGACGCCGTGCGTGTGCCGCTCACGATCGTGTGCGCGGTGTATCTGGCCTGGCTCGGCGTGCGCAGCCTGCTCGATGCCTGGCATTTGCCAGAGACCGGCGATGCACCGCCCAGCTCCGGGAAAAATGCGCTGGCGGTGGGCGCGGCCATTTCCCTGGCCAACCCGAAGAACATTGTGTACTGGGGCGCGCTGGGCAGCGCGTTGGCCGGGATCGTCGGCGCCACCCCCAGCCACGCGCAGACCCTGATGTTTTTTGCCGGCTTTATGCTCGCGTCGGTGCTGTCCTGTTTTCTCACGGCCGCACTGGTCAACCTGCTGCGCAAGAACGCATCGCCGTTGTGGCAACGCATCAGTTATGGCACTTGCGGCGTGGTATTGATTTACCTGGCCATTCTGGCCGCGCAGGGCATATGAAGTTATATAACTCACTGCTTCAAAGTGCCTCTTGTCTGAACAAACTCTGAACAACGAGTTATTTAACTGATCCAGCGTTGACATTTTGTAACCGGCTGAGTAGATTGCCCGTGCCCGCAACTAGGGCCTTTTTTAAACCTCACAAAAGAAGCCAATGGACACAGTATCTAGTCGCTGTCCGAGCACCGCTTCAGCGGGCATCGGGCGCCAAACCCAGAATATGACAGGACTCGCCGGTCCGGTACGCTGCGCTAGAGCTTGATGCTCCACCGTAACGGCCTCACCGGATACGTGTCCGGTCCCGAGGTGTGTTATGACCTTCCAACTCCTTGTTTTACCTGATCTGCGCACGCTGGCCACGGCCCTGCGCGCCAAGCTGTGCCGCGAGCCCGTGGGCTTTTCGCCTACCCGTTCGCCGTATGCCACACCCTCCCCTCAAGTGCGCCCGGCCCCGCCGCTGGCGCACTGGCGTATCTGCCCAGCCACTGGCCAACTGCAGCAGCACTGGGATCACGCCGACCCGCAAGACCCACAGAGGCCGAGCGTTTCCAGCCTGGCGCAAGCTGGCCCGATGCTCGGCCTATCTCTGAGCACTCGCGCTGCTTAAGCCTGCTGGAAACAACAACTTCCTGATAAATACCCTGGTGTTCCTGATGAACAATTCCAGTTGTAATCGGCTGCGCGTTAGTTAACTAACGCGCGTTGTAGAAGTTATGCAAACCCTTATTTAAACCGATCGCGAAGTCCGCGACTCGGCATGCTTTCGCTCGCCTGTAGCCAGGTAAGTAACGGGTATGTTTTGTCGAGAATTGGCGACAGGAGTACACACAATGAGCGCTGTAAAAAACACGCCGCTGCACAAAAAAACCGCTACCGACGCCGATACCAAGCTGTCGATGCGTGCCGCCCGCGAAGCCCACAACGGCCTGGCGGCGACCCTGGCCAACGTGCGCGCCACCCAGGATGGCCTGACCGAACTGGACGCCGCCGCCCGCCTGCAACGCGAAGGCCACAACGAAGTCGCGCATGACAAGCCGCCGCACGCCATCGTGCAGTTCCTGCAAGCCCTGAACAACCCGTTCATCTACGTGCTGCTGACCCTGGCCGCTATCAGCTTTGTCACCGACTATTGGTTGCCGTTGCAGGCCGGCGAAGAAGTCGACCTGACCAAAGTCATCATTATCATGACCATGGTGCTGCTCAGCAGCCTGCTGCGGTTCTGGCAGGAACACCGCTCGGCGAAATCCGCCGAAGCCTTGAAAGCCATGGTGCGCACCACTGCCACCGTGCTGCGCCGCGAGCAAGTGGGCAGCCCGCCAGGCCTGCGCGAAGTGCCGATGCGCGAGCTGGTGGCCGGCGATATCGTGCAGCTGTCGGCGGGCGACATGATCCCCGCCGACATCCGCCTGATCGAATCGCGCGACCTGTTTATCAGCCAGGCCGTGCTCACCGGCGAAGCCCTGCCGGTGGAGAAATACGACACCTTGGGCGATGTGCAGCAAAAGTCCGCCAACGCTCTGGCGGCCGACCGCGACAACCTGCTGGACCTGCCGAACATCTGCTTCATGGGCACCAACGTGGTCAGCGGCCGGGCCAAAGCCGTGGTGGTCGCCACCGGGCCACGCACCTACTTTGGCTCGCTGGCCAAGGCGATTGTCGGTTCACGGGTGCAGACCGCCTTTGACCGTGGGGTGAACAGCGTCAGCTGGCTGCTGATCCGCTTCATGCTGGTGATGGTGCCGATCGTGTTCCTGCTCAATGGCTTCTCCAAAGGCGACTGGGGCGACGCGTTCCTGTTTGCCCTGGCGGTCGCCGTCGGCCTGACCCCGGAAATGCTGCCGATGATTGTCAGCGCCAACCTGGCCAAGGGCGCCACCGCCATGGCCAAGCGCAAGGTGGTGGTCAAGCGCCTGAATGCAATCCAGAACTTCGGTTCGATGGACGTGCTGTGCACCGACAAGACCGGCACCCTGACCCAGGACAAGATCATCCTCGAGCATCACGTCAATGCCTTCGGCCAGCGCGACGATGCGGTGCTGTCCCTGGCCTGGCTCAACAGCTTCCACCAGAGCGGCATGAAGAACCTGATGGACCAGGCCGTGGTGCAGTTCTCGGAGCAGAATCCAACGTTCCAGGTACCGTTTGCCTACAGCAAAGTCGATGAATTGCCCTTCGACTTTGTGCGCCGTCGCCTGTCGATTGTGGTCAAGGACGCCGCCGACGATCATCTGCTGGTGTGCAAAGGCGCAGTGGAAGAGATGCTGAGCATTTCCACCCATGTGGTGGAAGCCGGGGTGGCCGTGCCGCTGGATCAGCGCCGCCGCGATGAGTTGCTGGCGCTGGCCAATGACTACAACGAAGACGGCTTTCGCGTCCTGGTGGTGGCTACGCGCAACATCCCGCAGGCCTTGGCCCGCAAGCAATACACCACGGCGGATGAGCGCAACCTGGTGATCCAGGGCTTCCTGACCTTCCTCGATCCGCCCAAGGAAACCGCCGGCCCGGCGATTGCCGCCCTGCAACAGATCGGCGTGGCGGTGAAGGTGCTGACCGGCGACAACGCCGTGGTCACCAGCAAAATCTGCCGCCAGGTCGGCCTCGAGCCCGGCCAGCCGCTGCTGGGGGTGGAAATCGCAGCGATGGACGACGCCACCCTGCAGCGTCGCGTGGAAGAACGCACGGTGTTCGCCAAGCTCACGCCACTGCAGAAGTCTCGCGTGCTCAAGGCGCTGCAAGCCAACGGCCACACCGTCGGTTTCCTCGGCGACGGGATCAATGACGCGCCGGCCCTGCGTGACGCCGACGTGGGCATTTCGGTGGACAGCGGCACCGACATTGCCAAGGAATCGGCCGACATCATCCTGCTGGAAAAGAGCCTGATGGTGCTCGAAGAAGGCGTGCTCAAAGGCCGCGAAACCTTCGGCAATATCATGAAATACCTGAACATGACCGCCAGCTCCAACTTCGGCAACGTGTTCTCGGTGCTGGTGGCCAGCGCGTTCATTCCGTTCATGCCGATGCTCGCCATCCACTTGCTGCTGCAAAACCTGATGTACGACATCTCCCAGCTGGCCCTGCCGTGGGACAAGATGGACAAGGAATACCTGGCCAAGCCACGCAAGTGGGATGCGAAAAACATCGGCCGCTTCATGATCTGGATCGGGCCGACCTCGTCGATTTTCGACATCACCACCTTTGCGCTGATGTGGTACGTGTTCTCGGCCAACAGTGTGGAGATGCAGACCCTGTTCCAGTCCGGCTGGTTTATCGAAGGGCTGCTCTCGCAAACCCTGGTGGTGCACATGCTGCGCACCCGCAAGGTGCCGTTCTTGCAGAGCACCGCCGCGTGGCCAGTGTTGATGATGACGGCGATTGTCATCGGGCTGGGGATCTACGTGCCGTTCTCGCCGCTGGGCCCCCTGGTCGGCCTGCAACCGCTGCCGCTGGCGTACTTCCCGTGGCTGGTCGGCACCTTGCTCGCCTACTGCTGCGTGGCCCAACTGATGAAAACAATCTACATCCGCCGCTTCAAGCAGTGGTACTGATCCCCGCCGTTTAAACGGTGGCGGTCGCCCGGCCGCCACCGCGCAATACAAGGATTCTCACCATGCGCGTCTTGATCTGTGCAGGTCGTCATTACGCCGACACCAAAAAGTCCCGCCACGTGCTGGACGCTTACCACCGCCTGCGCCCGGTGCAGGTATTGATTCACGGCGGCAACCAGTTCCTCGGCAGCGACATCGAGGAATGGGCGCGGGAAATCGGCATCGACGTGGTGCGCTACCCGCCCAACTGGCAACGCCACGGCAAGCAGGCGGAACGCCAGCGCAACTATTTCATGCTGACCGACAGCCGCCCCGATGTGGTCATCGCCCTGCCGGGTGGTGACGACACGTCCGAGTTGGTCTGCCAGGCCAAAGCCAGTGGCATTTCGGTGCTGACCGTAGAAAGCTGAATTCACGCGAGGTGCATCATGCACAAAAAAAACAGCCCTCATCCAATGGACGGGTTCGCCAAATACCGCGCGCGCCATGCTCGCGGCCCGCACAAAACCTTGCTGTTGTTGCCACCGGCACAACGGCGCGCGTTGCTGCGCAATTTGATATTTATCGGCGTAACCCTGGGCCTGGTGCTGCTGGTTGCCGTGATCTCCAACGCCCACGCCGCCGGTGGCGCCTACGTCGTCGATGACGGTGCGATCAATGCGCCGGGAGCATGCAACGTCGACGCCTGGTACAGCGCCAACCGGCACGCCGTTGCAGCTACACCTTGGCCGGCTGCTCAAGGTATAGCTGCAACGGCGGGTCGACACGCCTTATGATGGTCCACTCACCCAGAAGAGATAAGCCTGTGAACCGTATCGAACAGATCGCGCTGATGGCGACCTACAATCAGTGGATGAACCGCAAGGTCTACGACGCGGCCAGTCAGCTCAGCCATGCCGAATTGGCCGTGGACCGGCAGGCGTTTTTCGGCTCGATTCTCGGCACGCTGAACCACCTGGCACTGGGCGATACGGTCTGGCTCAAACGCTTTGCGCTGCACCCCGCCGGCTATTCGGCGCTGGCGCCATTGAGTGCCATCGCCACCCCCGTCGACCTCAAGCAACTGGCCTTCGCCGACCTGCCCGCACTCGCGGCCCGGCGTGAATGGCTGGATCAACTGATTGTCGAGTGGGCCCACCGCCTGAACGACAGCGAGCTTGACCACCGCCTGCAGTATCACAACATGCGTGGCATGGCAGCGGACAAGCCGTTTTTCAGCCTGCTTGTGCATTTTTTCAATCACCAGACACACCATCGAGGCCAGGTGACGACCTTGCTGACACAGGCGGGTGTGGACGTGGGTGACACCGACCTGCTGGCGCTTATTGACTAGCGCCAGGCGCTTTACCCATTCGTTTGAAGGTCATAAACGAACGTCACACCCTGCGTGGGGTCGTACCTTCAGGTGCCGGGATTTTTCACCGCCCGCCCTCCCCGCGCACATCGTGAGTCTACCGATGCGCGTACCCCATAAGAAGGAGACGCTTACATGGTCATTCACTTCAAGGTCGCCGGGCACCTAGCCTGCGGCCATCACGGCAGCAACCTGACGTCCAGCACCGAACTGAACCGCGTCAAATGCCGTACCTGCCGCAATACCGAAGCCTACAAGGAAGCGCGCCGCACCCAGCGCAACGCCGCCCGCCGCGCCAATCGCAAAGCCAAGACCCACACCGCCGTTGACTGGCGCAGTGCCTGGACACAACGCCTGACCGACCTGCCCGGCTTGCAACGCCTGCCACGCGGCTTTATTGGCCAGCCTTTCGTTTAAGGCACACACGCAAAAGCCCCGACAATGCCGGGGCTTTTGCGTTTTGGTGTCATTTATGACTGTTGTTGCGCACTCTCGGAATCGCCTGACTTGACATTAAAGCCTCTGTAGATCACTGATCTACCGAGCTTTTTCATCGCATCCCACACGCAAGAAACCTGGCTGTCGACCTTGCGCCGGAGCGCCTGGAACTATATATTCCCAACCCTGCAACACCGCGCTACCGCCCGAATGGCGAAACTGGTAGACGCATGGGACTTAAAATCCCCCGCCTGTAAGGGCGTCCCGGTTCGATTCCGGGTTCGGGCACCAACTCTTGTTCCACTGACAGCCAGTAAAGTCCATGGAACCCTTTAAAACCCGCCACTTGGCGGGTTTTTTCGTTTATGGCGTTCCGTCGGTTTCCAGCTGAATCAAGCGCTGATCCTCGCGGCGCTGCATGCGATTGCGGGCACACCTGGAGATCCATCCACTTCCAGTGGATTGCTACATTGGGGCCACATCTGAGGGCATGCTTTGGATTAGTTTGAAAAAGGATGCCCCCAACTTGTGGTCCCACAGCCCCTTCTCGGAAAAGTTATACGCTACCGCTCCCAAGCCGCCGTCGAGCGCTATCCGACCACATCAGCTTATCGCCTACTATCTTCTGACCCCCTATGAAATTTTTTGGTGCAAGTCGTCGGAGGTTGCGTAGCTGTTTAAATATCCAATTGTTCGTAGGTCAGTCAGCGTCGATCAGGTGAAGTCGTCAGCGGCCTGGTCGTGGCCTTGCCCCGCCCGTGGGTTCCACTGAAAACCCGACCGGGCCAATACCCCGGGCTTGAGACGCTGATCCTCGTCATAATCTTCGTGCGGATGGAAAAACAGCGGTTTGGCTCTATCGATCGAGCGCAACACCTGCTCGTACCCGACCAGGTAAGCTTTGCGCTGTTGTTCAGACACATTGCCCGGCATCCAGGCAACGTAGGGTGGCAGCACGTCAAACCCCAGGTAGCGGAATATCCCGTTGTGGATCGGCCAGAGAAGGTGGGTCATACAGCCGTCGATCCCATCCGGCTGATACAGGCTTTCGGCGGTGCCGGTGGTGACGCAGACCATGGCTTTGCGGCCTTTGAACTTGCCGTTGTCGTATTTCTCACCGGCCGCGTATGCAAAGCCACGGGTCATGGTGCGGTCAACCCAGCCTTTCAGCACGGCTGGCATTGAGAACCACCAGATCGGAAACTGGAAAATCAACAGATCACACCAAAGCACCTTGGCCTGCTCCTGTTCCACATCAAAGGTCGGTCGGCCTTGGGAGAACATGTTCTCCTGTTCCGCAGGGAGGTTCAAAAACTCTGCGTTTACACGCGGCGTGGTGATATCCGCGCCATCCAGGGGCGCCTTCCATTCCAGCGCGTACAAATCACTCACTTGAACCTTATGCCCCTGGGCTGTCAGGCTTTCACTTGCCAGGTCTTTCAGTGCACCATTGAAAGACCGAGGTTCCGGATGGGCATATACAATCAGGACATTCATCTGCATTTCCTCAAGGCCAATGACGCCTTTGATTCTTATGCCTGACCTGGGGTATGACAAATCATCGTTTATAGCCTCATGAAAGAGAAAAACTGCGCCATGAAACCTGATATCCCCCTCAAGTCCCTCGCCTGCTTCGACGCAGTAATGCGCACCGGCAGTGCCGTCCTGGCCGCCGAGCAGATGTTTGTTACGCCGGGAGCCGTGACGCAGCAGATCCGTAAGCTTGAGTGTTGGCTGGGCGTGTCGTTGTTCACTCGCACCGTGCGCAAGCTGACTCCTACTCAGGAAGCGTTGGCCTACTGGCAACAGGTCCAACCTGCACTTCAGACGTTGGAGAACGCCAGCCTTGCGCTGCGTCATCGACACGCCCAGGAAGTGCGTCTCAGCCTGCCTCCCGCCTTTGCCAACTCATGGTTCGCTCGGCGTATGCCGACACTCACTCGCCAGCACACTCAACTCAAACTGCACCTGAGTGCGAGCACCGATCTGGTTGACGTCAGCCACGATGGATTTGACCTTGCCGTACGCCATTGCGATGGGCAGGTTCGAGGGTTGGTGGCCGAGTTGTTGCTGGCGGATGAGGTCCGGGTGTATTGCAGCCCGCTGTATCGCGAGCGCCTGCAATTACGCTCGCTCGCCGACCTCACGCGCACGACGCCGCTCTACACTACGTCGCATGCGCATTGGCCCGCGTGGCTCGCACAGCTCGGCATGGCCGATTCAAAAATGGCAACCGGCCTGCGTTTCGACCAGCCTGAACTCGCCATCGATGCGGCGCGGCGTGGTCAGGGGGTGGTGCTGACCAGCCCCTGGCTGGTCGAAGAGGCCGTGGAGCACGGGCAACTCGAGCAGGTGTTCGAAGCAACCCTGTCCGTCAGCAAGGGCTACTACCTGGTTCACAGTGCTAGCGCGCCCTTGCGTACACCCGTCGAGCAGCTCCGGCAGTGGTTATTGCAATCCGCGCTTATTGGCTCGCCTCACGTGCAGCCCTGACCAATCCATCCAACCAGTCCTGATGGCCATTGATCATTGGGTTTGGCCGAGCCAGGGCCAGTTCTACTGCCGGCTTACCCTTCTGGGTTTCCTGGGTAAGGATGCGCACGCGCCCCAGCGACAGATCCTCTATCAGCCACGCATGGTGTACATCCAGGCGGGTATCACCCTCGCCCGCCCAACCGTGCCAGGCAATCCGCCCTGGTTGGCCATCAGCCGGCGGGACGAATTCATTGCACTGCGCCTCGACCGGGAATCCGAAGGTCTCAAAGTAGAAGCGCATCCCGTCTTGTAGCTCAGGACCCGGGCCGTCATGCAAGCGCACATTCGCCGAGTTGGCGTAATAGCTCGGCCATTGCGACGCGTGGCTCAACAACGGCCAGATATCGGCGGCGGCGAGGCCGGCGACGATGATTTCATTGGAGACAAAATTCTCGGTGAAGCCCGGCAGGTAGCCTTGCGGCCAGATGATCTCTTTCATGCTCAGCACTCAGTGGTAATGGACTGGAGCCATGGTCGGTGCTAGCGTGAAATAAAACCAATCGTCATCTTTTATGCAGAGCATCATGAATCCTGATATCAGGCACCTCGACCTCAACCTGCTCAAGGCCCTCGATGCCTTGTTGGATGAGCGCAGCGTCACCCGTGCCGCCGCGCGATTGGCACTGACCCAGCCCGCCGTCAGCGGCATGCTCACACGCTTGCGCGAAAGCTTTAACGACCCGTTGTTCGTGCGTGCGCAACGCGGCATGGTGCCGACGCTTCGGGCTGAACAATTGGCCGGGCCGATCAAGCAGATGCTCAGTGCTATTGGGCAGATGCTGCAACCCCATGCGTTTGAACCGCACACGGCAACGATGACGCTTTCACTGGCGTCCACCGACTACGCGTTACGGGCCGTGGTGGTGCCTTTCCTCAGCGCACTGCGTGTGCAAGCGCCGAATATTCGTATCGCCGTGCAACCCGTCGACCCTCAGCAACTGCCTGGCCAACTGGACCGTGGCGATATCGACCTGGCCCTCGTGACACCGGAAAGCACCCCGCCAGGCCTGCATTCTGCAGCGTTGTTCGATGAGCGTTATGTATGCGTGATGCGCGACGATCACCCTGAGTCGCGGCATGAGGCGCTGACCCTGGAGCGCTTTTGTGCGCTGGATCATGCGCTGGTCTCCCCCGCCGGTGGCGCTTTTGAAGGGGTGACCGATCACGCGCTCGCCCGCATCGGCAGGTCACGGCGCGTGACCGTCTCGGTGACCAGCTTCCTGGTGCTGCCGGAGATCTTGCGTGCCAGCAACCTGATCGCCGTGGTGCCCCGCCGTTTGGCATTGCATGCCGATGGGCTGCTCATGCGTGAACCGCCGTTGGACATTCCAGGTTTCGGCAAGACTGTGGCGTGGCATGAGCGCACTCACCATGACCCCGCTCACACATGGCTGCGCGGACTGTTGGTGGACACTTGCCAGGCACTCGGCTGAATGCCTTCAAGCGCCGCGTTGCACCTTGACCTTGCTGACGATATACGCACCGATAGGAATCGCCGATGTAGCTGCCGGCGACGGCGCGTTACACACGTTCACACTGAGCCTTGTGTTCACGAAAAGGAAGTCGTCGATCAACTTGCCGCTGTTGGAGACGGCCTGGGCGCGGACACCTGCCGGATAGGGTTTTAACTCATCCTGCTTGATAGAAGGGCAATATTTTTGCACCTGCTTGAGATAGCCGCGCTTGAAGATCGAGTTTCTCATCTCGATCAACCCAGGCTTGAAGTTAGCCTTGAGCACTTTTAACACCCCAGGAGATGTGAAGATCTCGAACATGTCCACCAGTGAGAAATCGGTTTTCTTGTAGCCTTCCCTTTTCAGCGCCAGTACGGCATTGGGGCCGACCGTCACCGTGCCATCGATCATGCGGGTCAGGTGCACGCCCAGAAACGGCATGGCAGGATCGGGAATGGGGTAAATCAAGTGATTGACGATTTGATTATGCTCATGGGGTAGCAAGTAGTACTCGCCCCGGAACGGGCAAATCTGGAACTCAGGCTCCAGGCCGAGCATCCGCACCACACGATCAGCCATCAGCCCGGAACAGGAAATCAGAAATCGACCCTGATAAACCCCGGTAGTGGTCGTGATCACCACCTCATTCTCGCGCTCATCGAGCGCGATGACCTCGCTGTTGTAACGGATAACACCGCCCTGGCGGGTGAACTCGTTAGCCATTTGCCGGGTGACTTCGGCGTAATTGACAATACCGCTTGAGGGCACATAAATGCCGCCAAGGCCGATAATGTTCGGCTCCCTTTCACGCAGCGCATCTGCAGTCAGCCATTCACGCTCCAGCCCGTTGGCCGCCGTGCGGTCCCACAGCGCCTGCATTCGCTGCATCTCGACGTCATTGGTGGCCACCAGCAGCTTGCCGCAGGTGTCGTAGCGAATGCCGTGCTCATCACAGAACGCTTTGGTCGCCCGGTTGCCCTCCAGGCAGAACTTCGCCTTGAGGCTGCCAGGGGTGTAGTAAACCCCGGCGTGAATCACACCGCTGTTATGCCCGGTCTGATGACGGGCCGCGCCCGATTCCTTTTCCAGCAGCAGAATCTGCGCATCCGGGTATTCGCCCGCCAACTGCATGGCGGTAGACATGCCGATAATGCCGCCACCGATGATCACAAAGTCGTACACCTGTATTCCCTCTCTTACATCCGTCATGGGCAAACGGGGGCGTCTGCGCCCCCGCGCCGTGTCAGTTGGCGCTTTGCCCGTGCTGATGCGCCAGCTTGGGATAGCTGATGTAACCACGTTGCCGCATCAACTCACGACGCAGGCCCGGGTGCGCAGTGAAGCGATCGCGTCCGTGCAGCCAGAACAGGTTGTTGATCAGCAGGAATGAACCCACAGCGACCGGCACCGACAGCTTGGCATCGCTGTTTTCCAGTGACTCGCCGAGCGCGTATAACCAGGTGCCCTCTTCGAAATTTTCAGGCTGCACGAATTGGTCGATATAACGCATGGTCGGCCGGCCGACTTCATCGGTGTCGAAGATGGCATGGAACACATCCTCCTTGACGTTCTTGCTCGGCGGCGCCGTCCAGCGCAGGGGACGACGCGCCAGGGGATGCTTGTAGAACCTGTCCAGATCCGCCCAGTCATCCAGGTGCAGGATCAGCGAGTTGCCGCCTTCCATATTCTGTTCGTCGATCTTCATCATCAGCACGTAGTCGGTGATCTGATTCACGAAGGTGCCGTCGTTGTGCAACTCCATCACACGGTGCGGAGCACGCAAATAGCTGTCTGAGGTGTCGACGTTTTCCACCACGAACCGTGCATAGAACTGACCACTCATGGCATCGAAGTTAGAGCGCCCGAGTAAATGCGCCACGGCGGTGGAAAATTTGACCATGTCGTCGGCCTGGGACACGTTATCCAGGCCTTGGGGGACGATCAGCAGTCCCCCGGTTGCTCGGTCCATCACCGTGTTCACCAGCATTGGGCGCAGGGTACCGCCGCAGAGCTCATCAAGGATCTGGCCAAATTGGAATCGCAGGAAAGACTTGTACTCCAGCGCCTGCACCGGCAGTTGAGCCACAGCGCTCAAAAACGCACTGACCGTCGATTGCGCAAACGTTAATTCAAGCAGGCGTGGAGACTGGGCCGAAGGCTTGATTGAAAAGCCCTGGAAGGTTGCTGGTGGCTGCATGACCGCAACGTCGAGCGGGGCGAAGGCATTCATTGCTACATCCTCTTTTTTGTCGAGTAGAAAGGCGCACGACGACAGCGTCGTGCACCCGATGGAAATTACTGAATCAACACCTCAGAACAGCGCGACGGTGTAGCTCACCGTCATGCGGGTCTGGTCCTGATTGGCATCCGCCTCGGAGTGCAACACCCCCGAGCGCATGGCGAACCCAAGGCCCTTGAAGGTGCCGTCCTGGATCACGTAGTCGAGTGCCAGGTCGCGTTCCCATTCCTGTTGATCGCGGCCGGTGGTGGTCTTGATGTTGTCGCCCTTGAGGTAGACCACCGAGGCGCGCAGGCCAGGGAGACCGGCGGCGGCAAAGTCGTAGGCATATTGGGCAAACCAGGTCTGTTCACCGGCGCGGTTGAAGCTGGTGATCATGCGATCGGTGAACAGGTAGAGGGATGTGCCGGTAGCACCTTTGTCCGGCAGCGATGCCTGGTTGAGTTGGACAAAGTTGCTGGCGTTCGAAATGCTTTGGTAGCCGCCTGTCAATGCGTGGCCGCCGAGGCTGTAGGTGAAAATGGCGCTCCAGGTACGGTTATCGATCTCACCCGAGGCATCGTCGCTGTAGCCACTGGTGCGATAACCGGCACTACGCCCTGCCGCGCGGCCATTGGCACCACTGGAATCGGTGTCGAAGTAGCGCAGGTCGGTCTTCAACGACTGCCCTTCACCCAATCCCAGCACGTGCTGCAGGCCGTAAAATTGCTGCGTGTAATAGTCCTCAAGGTTGGCCACGTAGTACTGCAGCGTCAGGTCTTTGTTGACCTTGAAATCGCCGCCGGCAAATACGAAGGCAGTGCTCTGGCGTGTACCACCGGCGACGGCCAGTCCGGTGCTGTCTGTGGAGCCGCGCCCGGTTGCATGTTCCAAACGACCCGCCGTCAGGCTGAGGTTGTCGATTTCTGTGCTGGAGATCTGGGCGCCTTCAAAGGTCTGCGGCAGTAGGCGGCCGTCATTGGCTTGCAGGATCGGCAGCTTGGGCATCAGCGTGCCGTAGCGCAGTTCGGTTTGGCTCAGGCGCATCTTGGCGGTCAAGCCAAGGCGGCTCCATTCGTCAGTGGCGTGGTCTCCTCCGGATGGAATCATCGAACTGCCGCGATGCCGCCCTTGCCCGCTGTCCAGCGTCACGCCGAGCAAGCCCATGGCGTCGAGGCCAAATCCTAGAGGGCCATTGGTAAACCCCGAGGTGTAATTGAGCATGAAACCTTGGGCCCACTCCGCGGTTTTACTCTGACTGGCTGGCCCTGCCCGGTCGCGGTAATCGTTGTTGAAATAGTAATTGCGCAGGCCCAGCGTGGCTTTGCTGTCGCCGACAAAGTCCGCCGACGCGGGCTGACCGTAGAACAGCAGGCAAGCGCCGGCGCTCAAGCCCGTGAGGGCCAGGGATATTTTCATGGGAAGTATGTCCAGTGAGATTATTGTTGTTATGGATGACATTTATCGAGGAACGGCCTGGGGGCCGCCCTTCAATACCCCGTCATGCGAGGGTCAAACGCGCTCGATCACCATCGCGACGCCCTGTCCAACCCCCACACACAGGCTGACCACGGCGTAGCGCTGCTGGTTACGCTGCAAAGTGCGACAGGCACTGAGCACCAACCGGGCGCCTGAGGCCCCTAATGGATGCCCGATAGCAATCGCGCCGCCCAAAGGATTGACGCGGCTGTCGTCAAAGCTAAGTTCCAGCGCCTTGAGGCAGGACAACACCTGCGGCGCAAATGCCTCGTTGATCTCGATCAGATCCACCTGTGCCAGGCTGATACCGGCGCGCTGCAACGCCACGTTAATCGCCTGGTACGGGCCGATGCCCATGATGCGCGGCTCTACGCCAACCACTGCCGAAGACAGGATTCGGGCCATGGGCGCAACATCGTGGGCCTGGCCGATGGCTCGATTCCCCAATAGCAAGACTGCGGCGCCATCGTTGATGCCCGACGCGTTGCCGGCAGTCACGACGCCGCCGGGGAACAGCGGGTTGAGCCGCGACAACGCAGCTAAATCGGACTGTGGCCGTGGATGTTCGTCAACGCTGATCAGCTGGGTTTGCCCCTTGCGCCCAGTGGGCACCTCCACCGGCAGGATCTCATCGGACAGCCAGCCCGACTTCAACGCGTGGGCATAACGTCCCTGCGACGCGGCAGCAAAGTGATCGGCCTCATAGCGGGTTATGCCATACATCAGGGCGACGTTGTCACCGGTCTGCGGCATGCTGTCGTTGCCATACCGCTGAACCAGTTTCGGATTGGAGAAACGTGCGCCGATGGTGCTGTCCGCCAGCTCCTGGGTGCGGCTGTATGCACCCTCGGCCTTGGAGATCACCAGCGGCGCCCGCGACATGCTTTCGACGCCTCCGGCCAGGTACAGCGTCCCCTCACCGCAGGTGATCGCCCGCGCCGCATCGATGACTGCGGACAATCCGCTGGCACACAAGCGGTTGACAGTCTGGCCTGGAACGGAGCACGGCAGCCCGGCGCTGAGCAATGCGTTGCGCGCCACGTTACGGCTGTCCTCGCCGGCCTGGTTGGTGCAGCCGAGGATCACATCCTCCACGGCATGTTCCGGCAGACCTGAGGTCTGCATCAGGTGCGCCAGCAGGTTACCGACCAGGTCATCCGGCCGCATGCCCGACAGGCTGCCGCCGTGACGGCCAAAGGGGGTGCGCAAACCGCTGTAGATATAGGCATCAAGCATGGCAAATTTCTCGCTCAATCAAAGTGGCGCGGCGGCTGCCGGCATTGGGTTTTCGGCGCTGCACAGGGTGATTCCCAGGCGTGCCCGGCGGCGTAGCCAGTTACTGGGGCGGTAACGCGGGTCGCCGGTGAGGGTATGCATACGCTCCAGAATCAGCAGCAGTCGCCCCGCGCCCAGGGTGTCCCCCCACGCCAGCGGCCCGTCGGGGTAGCCGAGGCCCAAGCGCACCGCCATGTCGATATCCTCGACGCTGGCGATGCCCTGTTGAGCGATGTCGCAACCCAGGTTGACGATTGCTGCCAGCGTGCGCTGCAGCACAAAACCGCAGCTGTCGCGCAGCATCACCACATGGCCACCGTCGCGACTGAACAGCGCATGGGCGGCCTCCTGCATATCGACGCGGGTTGCCGGGTTGACCATCAGGCAGCGCAGCGCACCCAACTCCAGCACGGTATCGATCGCTACGCTGCGGGTGGGGTCGACACCATGGCGCAAAGCCGATTCGCTGGTGTCGTCACCCAAGGGCGCCAGCAGGCACAAGGCGTCGGGCGATGGGCTCGCGCCTGTCTCGACGTGTGCGCCCAATCGCTCAAGCAGCGCCAGCACACGGGTCTTGCCCAGATCATCGTCCGCAGCCACCCACACGGTGGGCAGTTGCGCGCACGTCGGTAAGGGCTGGAGCGCCGAGGGGCTGACGCTGTTGCCATCGTATCGATAAAAGCCCTGGCCAGTCTTTCGTCCCAGGTGCCCGCCGGCCTGCATCAAGCGCAGCAATGGATGGGGTCGGTAGCGCGGTTCCTCATAGAACTGGTGATACACCGATTCCATCACCGGTACGCTGACGTCCAGCCCCACCAGGTCCAGCAACTCGAACGGCCCCATTGGAAAACCCGCGCCGTCCCGAAGCAGCGCGTCGATCAGCGCCGGTGTGGCGATCCCTTCGCTGAGCATGCGCAACGCTTCGGTACCGTAGGCACGACCGGCATGGTTGACGATAAACCCCGGGGAGTCCTTGGAATCCGCCGAGTAATGGCCGACCTTGCGGACCAACGCGCGTAGCCGCTCAAGCGCGTCGGGCTGTGTAGCGATGCCCCCGATCACTTCGACCAGGCGCATCCGCGGCACAGGGTTGAAAAAGTGCAAGCCGGCCACCCGCCCTGGATACCTGCAGACTGAGGCAATCGCGGTAATGGACAACGACGAGGTGTTGCTCGCCAACAGTGTGGTTTCATCGAGCAGTTCGTCCAGTTGCCGGAACAGCTGCTGTTTGACCTCAAGATCTTCGACAATCGCTTCGATCACCAGCTCACAGTCATCCAGCGCTTCCAGGCGATCAACCACCTGCACCAACGCCAGCGCATCACGCGCCGCCTGCTGGCTGATACGGCCCTTACTCTGCAACGTGGCCAGCGTCGTCACCAATGCGCTTTGCGCGGCGCGCGCCGCCCCCGGGCGCACATCAAACAGTGAGATGTTCAAGCCGGCCAACGCCATGACCTGAGCAATGCCCTGCCCCATGGCACCGACACCGACCACACCGATTCGCTGAATGGGTAATGCGTTCATAGGCCGAGGTACTCCGGTGTGCGCTTTTGCAAAAACGCCTGCATGCCTTCTTTCTGGTCGTAGGAGCCGAACAGCAGTTGAAAGGATTTACGCTCCAGGGTCAGTGCCTGCTCCAGCGGCAGATCCATGCCGGCAAGCACCACTTCTTTGATCTGCGCGACGGCGATGGGCGGCATAGCCGCGATGGCCACCGCCATTGCCAGGGCTGCGGTGAGGGTCTGCGCGTCGGGTACTACTTCGCTGACCACACCCATGCGCAGGCCTTCGCCGGCGGTGAACTGGGCGCCCGTGAACAGCAGGCGCAACGCCTGGAATTTGCCCACCGCACGCAACAAGCGTTGGGTACCGCCCGCGCCGGGCATGATCCCGACCTTGACTTCGGGCTGGCCGAAACGGGCCGATTCCCCTGCGATAATCACGTCGCAGTGCATCGCCAGCTCGCAGCCGCCGCCGAGAGCGAAGCCGTTTACGACGGCAATCACCGGTTTGCGACATCCGGAAATCGCCTGCCAATGCCGCTCGGCATGTCGGGCATACAGCTCAAGCGCAGTGGCGTCGACCATTTCCCCCAGGTCCGCACCGGCGGCGAACACCGTAGGGCTACCAGTAAGAATGATGGCGCGTGTATCAGGACAGGCATCGAGACGTCGAAACTGTGCTGCCAGCTCTTCGCGCAATGCCATATTCAATGCATTGCGAGCCTTGGGGCGATTGAGGCGCAACAGTGCAACGCCCGGTGCGGGTTGTTCGTGCAGAACCAAGGGTTCGGGACAATCAGATGCGTGGCTCATAGGGGCTCCGTGGCCAGGTAAGTGGGCAGGCGTTAACCACGAACGATGCCGGCGGCATAGAGGCGCTCAATCTGCTGAGCGTCCAACCCGAGGTTCTCAAGCACTTTGCGTGTGTCTTGCCCCAAGGTCGGTGGCGGGCTGCGATAGGTCGCCGGGGTACGCGAGAGCTTCACCGGCGAGCCGATGCCACGGTAGTCGCCGATATCCACCAATAGGCCGCGATGCTGCGTGTGTGGGTGGGCCACTACGGTATCGATGGATGCAATGGCCCCGCACGGCACGCCCACGCTGATCAACTGTTGGGCCAGCGCCGCCCCATCATGGGCAGCCATATGCTGTTCCAGTGCAAGCTTGAGCGCCTCGCGGTTGACCGAGCGAGCGCCGTTATTGGCGAATCGAGGGTCTTCAAACATTTCGCCCGCGCCCAACTGCTCACATAACTTGGCAAACTGGCGATCATTGCCCACCGCCAGGAAAATCGGTTCGGTACCCGTGGCATAACTGTCATAGGGCGCAATGTTGGGGTGGGCATTGCCGGTGCGGCGCGGCGTTTTACCGGCGGCAAGGTAGTTGGGCACATGGGGGTGCAACAGCGACACACCGCAGTCGTACAGGGTGATGTCGAGGGATTGCCCGAGGCCGCTGCAATGACGCTCATTAAGTGCCAACAGTACGCCAGCCAGTGCATTGAGCCCCGTCACCATGTCGACAATCGGCAGGCCGATGCGCAACGCGCCGCTGTCGGCTTCGCCATTGACGCTCATAAGGCCGGCCATGGCCTGGATCACGGCGTCGTAGCCTGGGAGGCCGCCGAGCGGGCCATCGCCGCCAAATCCGGAGATGGCACAGTGGATCAAGCTGGGGAAACGCTGGCTCAACACTTCGCTGTAATCGATACCCCAGCGTTTCAGGGTGCCAGGTTTGAAGTTTTCGATCAGCACATCGGCGCCTTCAAGCAGGCCCATCAGCAATTCAATCCCTTCGGGCCGGGAAAGGTCCACGGCGATCCCCTGCTTGTTGCGGTTGACGCCACGGTAGTACGAGGCGTCGGCACCTTCAAAGGGTGGCCCCCACCCGCGCGTTTCGTCGCCGCTCAACGGTTCCAGCTTGATGACCTCGGCGCCATGGTCGGCGAGCGCCTGAGAGCAGTAAGGGCCGCCCAGCACACGGCTGAGGTCGATCACTTTCAGGCCGTCGAGGGCCCCTTTGGAATGGTTCATCAGTGCACCTGCGATCAATGGAAAAAGGATTCAAACCGGCAGCAGCTGCATGGCCTCGGCGTGAGAAAGCGGACTTTCCTCGGCCAGGCGTGACAGCAATTGCGCGTTGATCGAGGGTTCAGGGTTGAGCGGGTCGCGGGGCAGCAGCTTGTGTTGCAACAGCAAATGGGCCAGGGCCAAACGGCGACTGTTATCCGGTTGTTGGCTGGCTTCCCACGCCATGAAAATCGCCGTGGCGATGTGATACAGGGCACTACCGGCCTGGCGCACTTCGTCGTCACGTCGCTCGCTGGCTACGGTCGACATACGCGCCACCGTGCGATCCAACAGGCTTGCAAACAGACGATGGCTCTGCGCGGGCAAGCCAGCATCAGCCAGCAGTGTCGACAGGTGCTGCTGCAGCGGTTCGAGCGCTTGTTCACGGATGACGGCACGGCCGATATCCAGGGCCACGATATTACTCGTGCCTTCCCAGATGGAGCCCAGGTGAGCATCACGCACCAGCCGCGCATCACTCCACTCTTCGATATAACCAATCCCGCCACGGACTTCCATGGCGTCACCCGTCACACGGCGGGCATCGCGACAGGCGCGGAATTTGATCAGTGGCGTGAGGATACGTACACACTTGCGCGCCGCTTCATCGCCCGCATCCGCCTTGGGCAGCAACGTGGCAATCTGCATAAACATCGAGCGCGCCTGCTCGGTAGGCAGCATCATTTTCAGCAATTGCCGTTGCATCAATGGCATCTCGATCAAATGCTTGCCAAACGCGCGACGGTGCCGAGCGATATACAAGGCCTCGTTCACGCCGCGCCGCATCAGGCCGGCGGCGCGCACGCCATTGGACAGGCGTGACATATTGACCATGTCAGCCATCTGCTGAAAACCGCGCCCCACTTCACCGATCAGGTAGGCCGTGGCGCCTTCCAGGGTGATTTCACCGCTGGCCATCGAGCGTGTGCCGAGTTTGTCTTTCAGACGCTGAATCCGGTAAGCGTTGCGCGAACCGTCCGGACGCCGCTTTGGCAATAAAAACAGGCTCACACCGGACATCCCGTCCGGGGCGTCATCCGGGCGCGCCAGGACCATTGCCAGGTCGGCATCCGGGTTGGAGCAAAACCACTTTTCGCCGCTCAAAAGCCATTCGCCGTCCTTAAGCGTGGCGCGGGTTTGAGTGCGCGACACATCCGAACCGGCAGCCTGCTCAGTCATGAACATGGCACCCTGGAACAGCGTGTCAAAGTCCTGAGAGACCAGGGACGGCAGGTAGCGCGCCACCAGTTCCGGCGCGCCGAATTTTCGCAAGGTACGCGTCAGGGAGTCGGTCATGCTCACGGGGCAGCACAGGCCGAACTCGGCCTGCACAAACAGAAACGTGAGGGCATATTTGACCAGTGGCAGCGTCCCGTCATCGCGGTGACTCATGGCTGCCAGGCCCAGCTCGGCATACGCTACACGCTCCAGTTCGACAAAATCCGGGTGTTTCTGGATGCTCTGGATGTCTTCACCACGGCGGGTGCGCGGCAACAACTTGGGCGGATTCTTGTCGGCCGACAGAGCCAGTACATCCAGCTCGTTACCGGCCCGAGCCCCCAGCTGTTGCCAGGTCGGCAACCAGTGTCGATAGAGATCGGAGGGCAGGTAAACCTTGAGCAGCGCGGCAAGGCCGGCGTCACATTCGAACAGGTTGAGGCCACGACTATCAGGAATATTCAAGGGGTCGTGGAGCGCTTTGGACACGGCATTCATGGTGACTCTCCTGGTTCTTGTGGAATCAGAGTAGGGTCAGCATCGATAAGTATCTAATACAAAATAAATCAACTACGATAATAAAAAATTATCATAAGCCGAGGGCGTGCCATGGATCTCAAACAACTGCGTTATTTTGTTGCGGTGGCCGAAGAGCTTCACTTTGGACGCGCTGCCACACGGCTGTTCATCTCCCAACCGGCCCTGAGTTTTGACATCAAGAAGCTCGAAGGTCAGTTGGATATCCAGTTGCTGAACCGCAATAACAAGTCGGTGAGCCTGACCAATGCGGGCCAGGTCCTGCTCAATGAAGCGCGCTACCTGTTATTGCGTGCCGAGCAGGCCAAGCGCCTGACCCTGCGCTCCGCCCAAGGGTTTGCCGGTCGCTTGAGTGTGGGGTTCGTCAATTCTGTGTTGTACCGCGGTTTGCCCGAGGCGGTAAAAACCTTCGAACAGGACCACCCCGATACGGAGATCGTGCTGATGGAGATGAACAGCGCGGAACAGGCCCAGGCGTTGCAACGCGGGCAAATCGATATTGGGTTTGTGCACTGGAGCAAATTCCCCGACAGCATCGAGTGCGAACGGCTGTTGCGCGAACCCTTTGTCTGCTGCCTGCCAACGTCACATCGGCTCTCTGACCGCGACAGCATCGACCTGCAGGCGCTGGCAGATGAAGATTTCATTCTGTTCCCGCGCACGGTGTCGCCGCACTACCACGACCTGATCATCGCACGCTGTGTCGACGCAGGTTTCAGCCCGCGCATCCGCCACGAAACACGCCTCTGGCAGACGGTGGTAACCATGGTGGCTTACGGAATGGGCGTGGCGCTTGTACCACAAACCCTGGCCAAGACCCTGCGCGAAGGCGTGCGCTATTGCGCGATCAATGGGGACGGCGCACTTTCCGAAATTCACGCCATCCGCTTGGCCGCAACGCCGTCCGCCGCCGCGCAAAGTTTTCTGGAGCGGTTCAAAACGTTGCAGCCTACGCTCCCATCTACCCATGACCTCAACGATACGAAATCCCGTATCACGCAATAATTTTTAATCATTATTTTTATCACTGTTGGCTGTATAGGCTCTTAGCTATCGGCCTTGCGTGTGCCTTGGCGGGCCGATCCGCTCATAACCCTTCGCGCAGTGAAGAAGGGTTGTTTCCAATAAAAACAACAGGATCTCACTATGAATACCGCCCAGGATATTGCCGCTCACAAAAGAGCTCGCAAGGCAGGTGTTGCCTCGTTTATCGGCACGACAATCGAGTGGTATGACTTCTACGCGTACGGCATCGCGGCTGCACTGGTCTTCGGCAAAGTGTTCTTTCCCTCAGACCTCAACCCAGGCACTGCCACCCTCCTCTCATTCCTGACGCTCTGGGCCGGATTCATCGCGCGCCCGGTAGGCGGCATTATTTTCGGTCACCTGGGTGACAAGATTGGCCGCAAAACCACACTGGTGATCACCCTGGTGATGATGGGCATAGCTACCACCTGCATCGGTTTACTTCCGACCTACCTGCAAATCGGCATCTGGGCGCCGATCGCGCTGGTGGTACTGCGGGTAATTCAGGGGGTCGCCGTCGGCGGCGAATGGGGTGGCGCCATCCTCATCGCCAGTGAAAACGCGCCAAAAGGTAAAGGCATCCTGTACGCCGCCTTCGCCCAGCAAGGTTCGCCTGCCGGCAACCTGCTGGCCACGCTGGTGTTTTTCGGTTTGAGCGCCCTGCCGGTGACAGACTTCATGCTGTGGGGCTGGCGGATCCCATTCCTGCTATCGGCGGCGCTGGTCATCGTAGGCATGGTCATCCGTCTCAAGCTCGAAGAGTCCGACGACATGAAGCGTCTTATGGCGCAAAAGAAGACGGTCAAACTGCCAATCCTGGAGGTGCTGCGCAATCACTGGCAGATCGTGCTGCTGGGCGCCGGCGTGCTGCCGATCATCCATGTGACTTACTTTAAAAGCACCTTTGCGCTGTCTTGGGCCACCAAGGAACTGGGCTATGCACAAAGCACTTTTCTCAGCGTCATCGTTATTTCTCTGATCGTTCAGTTCATCGCCCAACCCTTTGGCGCCATTCTCGTGTCGAAGATTGATATGCGCAAAGCGGTTGCGTTCATGGTGATTCCCGAACTGATTCTGATGCCGGCGATGTTCTTTGCCGTCGAAACAAAGATCTATTGGATTGCGGTAGTGGGCATGTGCCTGGCGACCATTCCGCACTCGATGTTCTACGGCGCCGTCGGTGGCATTCTCGCGCGTGCCTTTCCCACAAAAGTGCGCTACAGCGGTTTGTCGATCGCCTACCAGCTCTGTTCACTGTTGGTAGGTGGTGCCACCCCCGTCCTTGCCCAAGGGCTGCTCAACTCCACCGGCAGCATCATTGGGGTGGCCATCGCTTCGGCTTCCTATGCCCTGGTGTCGCTGGTGTGCATGCTGCTCCTGCTCAAACGTATCGGGCATAACGCCTCCGAGCTGTCCTGCGCGGAACAGGCAGACGCCGATGAGTTGGCCGGCGACGCAGTTACAGCGTCGACGCAACCGTCACACGGGCAGCGGCCGGTCCTGGATAACTCGCTTCATGACGAGCGTCGAGGTCAACCGTTGCACATTGGGCAAGGCTGACAGACTCTCATCGTAGAGCCGCTGAAAGGCCGGCAGGTCCTGGGTAATGACGTGAAGCAGGTAATCCGGCTCGCCGAACAATCGTTGGGCATCGATGACCTGAGGAATCTGCATCAGCGCAGCCTCGAACGCATGAACGGCGGCCTTGTCACCCTCACGCAGGGTCGCAAACACCATTGCAGAAAAGTTGAGGCCAAGGGCGCCGGGGTCCAGTTGCGCACGATAGCCCATTAATACCCCGGACTCTTCCAGCGCCCGCACGCGACGATGGCACGGTGAAAGGCTGAGGCCCACGCGCTCAGCCAATTCCGTTACCGATAGGCGACCGTTTTTTTGCAGCTCTGAAATAATCTTGCGATCAATCTCATCCATCCGGAAGATTCTCCCAATTCAAAGCGCTTTGATGACTGTATTTGAAAGCACATTCTAACAATATTTCATTATTCTTCCTGGCGTTCATTATTGCGCGAGGCGCCACGATGCAAAGATGTATGAGTCACCAACGAAGGGGGGCAGCGGCATGACCTTGAGTATCTTCGTTGCCTTCTGGGCCGTATCTATTCTGTTCGTGATCACACCTGGTGCGGACTGGGCTTATGCGATTTCGGCAGGGCTGAAAGGCCGCGTGGTCCTGCCTGCCATCGGTGGGTTGCTGTCCGGGCATATCATCGCCACCCTGATCGTTGCTGGCGGTGTCGGCACACTGGTTGCCAGGCATCCACTGGCCTTGTCAGTGCTGACTGTCGCCGGCGCGGGCTACCTGCTGTGGCTGGGCGTGAATATGATTGCTCACCCTTCCACGCCCCACGCTGATCAGGTCCAGGTGTCCGACTCGTGGCAACGCTGGGCGATCAAGGGGCTGTGTGTGAGTGGTTTGAACCCCAAGGTATTCCTACTGTTCCTGGCCCTCCTGCCGCAATTCACCGATGGCACGGCGACCTGGCCGGTACCTATGCAGATGATTGCGCTGGGGCTCGTTCATACGCTGAGCTGCGCAGTGATTTATCTGTTGGTCGGCTATGGATCCCAGACAGTGCTGCGGGCACGGCCTGCTGCGGCACGGCGTGTCAGTCGTTTTTCCGGTGCAGCCATGATCCTTATCGCGATCGTATTGTTCATCGAGCAATTATTGGGTTAACCCCTATTTCAGTGAGGCGACAAGAATGACTGATCAGCCTGCACCCTATGGCAATGCCCAACCGGCTTCTCGTATCCGTATTCCGCACTTGAAGCAGATGAAGATGGAGGGCCGGAAGTGGGCGATGCTCACCGCCTACGACATGTACAGTGCAGCCATCTTCGAGGAGGCCGGCATCCCGGTACTATTGGTAGGTGATTCGGCCTCCAACAATGTCTATGGCAACGAATCTACGCTCTCGGTCACTGTGGACGAACTGATCCCGCTGGTGCGCGCAGTCAGTCGTTCAACGAAACGAGCGCTGGTAATTGCCGACCTGCCTTTCGGCTCCTACCAGGCCTCGGCGGAACAATGCTTTCACACTGCCGTGCGCTTTATGAAAGAGGCCGGTGCCCATGCGGTCAAACTGGAGGGCGGCATTGAAATGCTGCCTCAGGTCGAGAAGCTGACGACCTGCGGTATTCCGGTCATGGCGCACATTGGTTTCACGCCTCAGATGGAGCATCAACTGGGTGGTTATCGGGTGCAGGGGCGCGGGGAAGACGCACAACGTCTGATCCATAGCGCCAAGGCCTTCGAGGCAGCCGGCGCCTTTGCGTTATTGGTCGAGATGGTGCCGGGTGAGGTAGGCCGTGAGATCACTGAAGCGGTATCGATTCCGACCGTTGGCATTGGCGCAGGTAACCAGTGCGATGCACAGGTGCTGGTCTGGCAGGACATGACGGGGCTGCGCAATGGCCGGCTGCCGCGCTTCGTCAAACAATATGCGGACCTCAGGTCTGTGCTCCATACCGCCGCCAGTGATTTTGCGCGAGAGGTGCAGGCCGGCGAGTTCCCGGGGCCTGAACATACGTTCTGACCCTCGGAACCCAGGCGTTTCAACGACTCAGTTTGAACGCCTGGCGCGCATTCTCCGCCAGGAACAGACGCCGGACATTATCGTCCAGACCCAAGGCTGCGAGTCCATCCAGACAATCCGCCGGCGTCAGCATCGGGTAGTTTGTGCCAAACAACACCTTCCCCTTTCCCGCCCCACGCATATACGCCACCAGCTCGTCAGGAAACCGCGACGCCTTGTAGGCCGATGTATCCACGTAGACATTCGGGTGCTTGATCATCAGGGAAATCATTTCGGCCACCCACGGAAAGCCGATATGTCCACCGACGATGCGTAGCTCAGGAAACTCGTGCGCTACGTTATCCAGATAAGGCATCGGGCGCCCGGGCTCAGACGGGCGCATCGGGCCTGCATGGCCCACTTGCAAACAGAAGGTGATATCCAGCTCGATGCACTCGGCGTATAGCGGATAGTATCGGCGGTCATCAGGCGGCAGCCCCCATAGCCAGGGCAACACGCGCAAGGCCTTGAAGCCATATTGCCTGACGCAACGACGCAACTCCCTTACCGCATCCATCGGCCGGCTCAGGTCCACTGACGCTACGCCAATGACCCGCTCCGGTTGCGCCGAGACCGCAGCCGCCACTTCTTCGTTAGTGATCATCGGCCCAGCCGGCCCCCACCAGGCACTGGCAAAGACCTTGGATACTCCGTCCTTTCGGAAGGTCTCAAGCGCCTCGGCCGTGGTGATGTCAGGGGTATTTTCGGCTAAAGCCTTCCATGCTGTTGGCCAGCGCCGCAATGACTCAAACATCGAGTCCTGCAAAAAACGCTTGTTGGGAAACTGCATCCAGGCGTCGATTATTTCCACGGCGTTTTAACTCCTATTCACCCATGATTTCCCGGCGGCGTTTGTCCTGGGCCCGGCGATTACCCTCATCACTCATGCCGGTGGGCAGTTCCTGGTCGAGCAGCGTGGTACGCAGGTCAATCTGCTGCATGACCGAATCCTGCAAGGCCTTCTTGGACATGGCATACGCCACGTTGCAATCGGGGGTAATGCAGCGCGCATAGGCAATCGCGGTGGCCAGCAGTTGCGAGTCCTCCACCACCTCATGGAAGAACCCGAGCTTCTCGGCCTGCTCCAGCGAATAGAGCTCACCCTTGAGGGTGGTCAGCGCGCCGACCTGATCACCCAACGCGTACTTGATGATTTCCACATACGCGGCGGGCATCGGAATACCGATAGGCACTTCGTTGAGGCCGAACTTGGCCTCTTTGCGCGCAGCGATACGGAAGTCGCAATCCAGAGCCGTGATCAGACCGCCGGCAATGGCATGCCCGTTGATCGCTGCCACCGTGGGGCGCGGGTACTGGAAAATACGCAGGTTGGTCGCGCGGTATTCGGCGTACCACTGGCGGATTCGCTCTTTGTTCTGGCTGCCAAATACATCAAAGCTGTACTTGAAGTCGATACCGGCTGAAAAGGCATTGCCCTGCCCGGTTAGAATCACCGGCAACTCGCTGAACTCGGTTTCGAGCTGATCGAAGACATCATGCAGGTCCTTGAAGAAGGTGTCGTTCTGCACATTGACCTTGTTAGTATTCATGCGCACAACCGCACACCCCTCCATCACTTCAATCTGCCATGCCATGTTTCACTCCTTATCGGTGGCGCCTCTGAATTGGCGCATCATTGAATGTCAGCAACGCTCTAGCACACAGCCAACGCAAGCTCTTCTTCCATGATTTCGCGCATCCTGAACTTCTGTACCTTGCCGGAGAGCGTCATCGGGAAGCCGTCTACGAAGCGTATGTAGCGTGGGATTTTGTAACGAGCGATCTGGCTGCTGCAGAACTCGCGTATTTCGTCTTCGTTGATCACCAGGCCTGGGCGCACGATGACCCAGACACACAGCTCCTCGCCGTACTTCTCATCCGGCACACCGATCACCTGCGCATCCTGAATGGCCGGGTGTTGATACAGGAACTCCTCGATTTCGCGCGGGGAAATATTTTCGCCGCCGCGTATCACCATATCCTTGATACGCCCCGTGATGCTGACGTAGCCCTCGGCATCCATCGTGGCCAGGTCGCCGCTGTGGATCCAGCCGTCGCTGTCGATGGTTTGAACGGTCTTTTCCGGGTCATTCCAGTAGCCTTGCATCAGCGAATAACCGCGAATACACAACTCCCCCACTACACCGGTCGGCACAGTATCTCCTGACTCAGGGTGGACCACCTTGGCTTCCAGATGGGGATGCACTTTGCCGATGGTCGACACACGTTTTTCCAGCGGTGTCTCACACGTGCTTTGATAGCTGGCGGGACTGGTCTCGGTCATGCCGTAGGCAATGGTGACATCGCGCATATGCATGTCGCGCTGAACGCGGCGCATCACCTCGATCGGGCACGCCGTACCGGCCATGATGCCGGTGCGCAAGGTGGACAGGTCAAATTCGTGAAACCGTGGGTGGTCCAGCTCGGTGATGAACATCGTCGGCACCCCATGCAGGGCGGTGCAGCGCTCATTCTGTACTGCCTCAAGGGTGCGCACCGGGTCAAACGTATCGTTTGGGTAGACAATGGTGCTGGCATGGCTCAATGCCGCCAGGTTGCCAACCACCATCCCAAAGCAGTGAAACAACGGCACGGGAATGCACAGACGATCAGTGGCCGTGAGGCTCATGCCCTCGCCGAGGAAAAATCCATTATTGAGAATGCCGCGATGGGTCAGCGCTGCGCCCTTAGGCGAGCCCGTGGTGCCGCTGGTGAACTGGATGTTGATCGCATCAGTGTTCTTCAGCGTCGCCGCGACACGCGGGACGCGCTCGTCCAAGGCATCCCCCAGGCTCATCAGATCGCGAAAGCGCATAAAACCGGGCACTTGCTCCTCGCCCAGGTGGATCACCGTATGCAACGCGGGCAGCCTCGCAGCACTGAGCTGCCCAGGCGCGCAGGTGTTGATTTCCGGGGCAATCGTTCTGATCACTTGCAGGTAATCGGTGGTCTTGAATGCCGACAGGGTGATCAATGCCTTGCAGCCCGCCTTGTTCAACGCGTACTCAAGTTCCATGGTTTTGTAGGCTGGATTGAAGTTGACCAGGATGATCCCGACCTTGGCCGTCGCCAGTTGGGTTATCAACCATTCGGCGCTGTTGTTTGCCCAGATGGCCACACGATCGCCCGGCGCCAGTGACAACGCAATCAGGGCACTCGCCAGTTGGTTTACTTCAGCTTGAAGTTGAGAATAGCTAAGCCGGATATTCTGATGACACGAAACAAGCGCCTCATTATCGGGAAATCGCGCGACCACGTCGTCAAAGAAATCTCCCAGGGTTTTCTCTATCAACGGAATATGAACCGCGCCACGCGAATAACTTCTTTTTATTGTGTTCATCGTGTCTGTCTCAACATTGAAGTACTGCTGTGCCTGTATGCACAGTACGAGAGTCGACAGCGCTGGCACATTGGCAAAACTGACGTTTTTTATGCCAATCTTGCCAAGCCAGTAATTCCCTGCGGGTGTGCGCCAGGCTGCGACTATTTCGGGCCTACCAGAGTGGCAAGCTGTAGCTGACGATCAGGCGGTTCTCATCCAGATCACTCAGGAAGTTGCTGCGGGTGGTGGCGTTACGCAGCTTCAACGCCAGGTTTTTCAGTGGTCCGCTCTGAATGACATACCCCAGATCCGTGTTGCGCTCCCAGGTTCTGCCTTCGCTCAGCCCCGCCCCGCGGTCCACGTTGTCACCCGAGAGATAGCGGGTCATCAGGGTCAACCCGGGAATGCCCAACGCGGCTAAGTCATAGTCGTAGCGCACCTGCCATGAATGCTCATCGCGGTTGCCAAAGTCGTTGATCTGTACCTGGTTGAGCAAAGCATCGTCCGCGCATTGACGTAGGCGAAACCGGTGCGACCGCTGAGGTGCTGGTAGCCGGCGCTGAAGCTGTGGCCAAGCATTTTGTAGGTAAACAAGGCGCCCAGAGCATCGTTGTCCACGTTACTTCCGCCATCGGCACCCGAGTGTGCAAATCGGATATCGGACTTAAGGCTTTGCCCACCCCCCAACGGCAATTGGTGCACCAGATTGATCAAGTGTTGTTTGTAGATGCCATCAAGACCACCGTAGTAATAACTGGTGAACAGTGTCGGGTCCATTGATAACGACCTCCGCCAAACAGAAATTCATCACTGGTTTTGGCACTTCCCAGCACTATATTGCGCTTGCCGCCATTGAAGACCGTCATCACTTCATTGTCCGAAGAGTCGCGCTGATTGACCCGATCAAGACGGCCCAGGTCAAGGTTTAAACCCTCGATCTCGTTACTGGCCAACCAGGCCCCGCGAAAGGTCTGCGGCATAAGGCGTGAGTCATTGCGCATCAGAGGCGGCAACACCGGCTGGACTGTGCCGAGCTTCAAGGTGCTCTTGGAGATACGTACCTTGGCAGTAAAGCCAGACTCGCCATATTCATCCTTGGCACGCTTTGGCCCGACCGCATTGGTCTTGAGCAGGCCAGTGCCAACCCGATCAGGGCTGGAGTCCAGTTTCAGCCCCAGCATCCCGATGGCATCAATACCGAAACCTACCGGGCCCTCGCTGTAGCCGGACTCTAAGCGCAACATAAATCCTTGCGCCCATTCCTCTGCTTTATTTTGCGCCGAGCCGCCCTGTCGGAAGTCGCGATTCATATAGAAGTTACGCAGTTCCAAAGTGGATTTACTGTCCCCCAGAAAGTCTGCGTGAGCCGATCCGACAATACCCAGGGCCGCGACTGCGCAGAGTACGGGCATAACTGTACCGAAGTTGAAATGCATGGTTAGTCTACCTTTCGCTATTTTTATTGTTATTGCTGTTTTTTATTGTTTTCGACTGTGACGCACACTTTAGTGCCGCTGGAATGACTCCCAACGTCACCAAACTTATTCAAACTTCCTGTTCACATTTTAAGCTGTAACTTGCGTTACTCCTTATTGGGCGGCCATGCGCAGTGCACCATCGAGGCGAATCACCTCGCCGTTGAGCATGGGGTTCTGCACGATCGACGCTACCAGTTGCGCGTACTCGCTACCGCGTCCAAGACGTGACGGGAACGGCACCGTTTTGCCTAGGGACTCCTGTACTGCTGGCGGTAGACCCAGCAGCATCGGCGTCTCAAAGATGCCGGGGGCGATGGTCACGACTCGAATGCCGACACGTGCCAGCTCGCGGGCAATCGGCAGTGTCATGCCAACCACGCCAGCCTTGGATGCCGCATAGGCCGCCTGACCGATTTGCCCATCAAAGGCGGCCACGGAAGCGGTCGTGATGATCACCCCGCGCTCGCCATCGCCATTGGGCACATTGTTGCTCATGGCGGCGACGGTCAATCGGATGGCGTTAAACGTACCCACCAGATTGATCGTGATTGCCCGTGCAAAGGTCTCCAAGTCATGCGGCCCCACTTTACTCTGCACCTTCTGCCCAGGCGCAACGCCGGCGCAGCAGATCAGCCCATCCACCCGACCGAAGCGGCTCAACGATTTATCAATAGCGACCTGCATGGAGTGTTCGTCGACCGTATCCGCATGCACAAACAACGCGGCCGTTCCGAGTTCATTCGCCAGCGCTTCACCTGCCGCTGTATTGAGATCAGCCAACACTACCTGGGCACCGGCCTCGACCAACCATTTGGCTGTGGCAGCGCCTAACCCTGAAGCACCACCCGTGATGAAAAAAACCGAACCTTCGATGTTCATGAAAGACCTCTTGGAGAATTAACGAGAAGCACCAAATTGAGTTTTGCGTCGCTGGCAGAACGCGGCGACGCCCTCTGCAAAGTCAGCGCTGGCGGAAACCGTCACGAACGTGGCTTTTTCGGCTGCCAAGGCCGTTTCCAGGGTTGCGTCCAGGCCGCTACGCAGCAAGCGTTTGATCCCCGCATGCGCCGCCGCGGGGCCGTCGGCCAAACGCTGGGCGATGGCCAGGCCAGCGGTGTGTAGTTCATCGCGAGGCACCACTTCAGTCACCAGGCCCGCGGCCTTCGCGTCCGCGGCGCTCAGTTTCGGGTTCAACAACGCGATGGCCATGGCCCGATGCAACCCAACCTGCCGTGGCAGATGCCAGGTAGCACCGCCGTCTGGCGTTGCGCCAATTGCGCTGTACGCCATCAGGAAGCTTGCATCGTCGGCCGCGACCAGAATGTCGCATGCCAAGGCCAGCGACAGGCCAAAGCCAGCGGCCGCGCCGTTGATCAAAGCCAGCACCGGACAGGGCAATTGCGTCAGCCCGGTTACCGCTTCGTTGACGGCACTGATCAGGGTTTCCAATTCATCGGCGCACGCCGCGTTGGAGACATTCAACAAAGCCTCGAAGCGGCGCACATCGCCCCCCACCATGAAGTGCGCGCCACTGCTGCGCAGCACCACAACGCTTGGCGGGTTCACCACCAACGAGCGCACCGCATCTCTCAGCGCCAGCCCCATGCCCAGATCCACACTGTTGCCCGTCTCAGGACGATTCAACGTGATGAAACCAATGAGCCCTTGGCGTTCGACTTGAACGCCTGCATCTGTGTTTAAAGCAGCTGTCATATCGACCTCGCAGACCTTCACGCGTGAGCCGTCGAAGGTTTTGGGCGCAGGATTTCGTCGTAGTCGTCAAGCGACGGAAACTCGAGCGCGGCACGCTGATCCAGGGTCAACAGATGCTCGCGGTACTTCGCCAGGTAGTCCTCACGCGCCGCCTGGCTGATATAGGGCACATGGAAGGCCACAAATGGCGGCAGCACCGTAAGACCGACATAGCCCAGCACACCGCGCTGGATGGGCTGCAACAGGATTTCCAGCTCACCGTGCACAGCGCCCGGACCAAACATATGGTCCTGCCCGCCCAGGGAGAACGCGAGCATGGCTTTTTTATCCTTCAAGCCGCCGCGGTCATAAATGCGTGCACCGCCATAGCAGTACCCCGAGATGAACACGCGGTCGAACCAGCCCTTCATGATCGCCGGCATGCTGAACCAGTAGATCGGGAAGTTGAAGATGATCAGGTCGGCGCGCTTGATCTTCTCCAGTTCAGCGAGGATGTCCGGCGCGAGGGTGCCAGTGGTGTAACCGTTGCGCTGCTCCAGGGCGTAGACCAGGTGCTCGCTGTTGGCGCGCTGGCCAAAGTCGCTGGCGCTGGCGACAGGGTTGAAGTTCATCGCGTATAAATCAGACACGTCCACCTCATGCCCCTGCCCGCTCAACACCTCCACAGCGAGGTTGAACATGGCCGTGTTGAATGACTGCGGTTCGTTGTGCGCGTGGACAATCAGTACGTTCATGAAAGCTCCGGTCAATGGCTGATGAGCTCACTGTACGGAAGCGGATCGCGGTGCTAAATTGGCATTAATGACTATTTTTATGCGTAATTTGCCATTATGAAAATCACCCCGGTACGCGTCGCCATTCTTGCTCTCGATGGCTGTTATGCCTCCAGCCTCGCCGGCATCGCCGACGTGTTCCATGTCACCAATGCGCACCTCAGTCGCCAGCAACATAAGACCGGTAAAGCCATTGCCCGGCCCTTTTCCTGGCAGTTCGTGTCGAACAAGGGTAAGCCCGTCACGGCATGCAATGGCTTGGCGTTGAATATTGCCACCCCACTGCCGCAAGAGAAGGTCGATATGATCTTTATTCCGGGGCTGTACTACGCCGGGCATGACGCTTTCGAACAGATGCTCGAATCCGCCGCTCCGCAGTTAGAGTGGCTCAAGGCGCAATGGCGCGAGGGCGCGGTGCTGGCCGCTAATTGCACGGGTACCTTCCTGCTTGCCGAAACAGGCTTATTGCAGGGCCGCCAGGCCACTACCACCTGGTGGCTGGAGCGGCTGTTTCGCGAGCGCCACCCCACGGTGAACCTGCAATTGCGCTCGATGGTGACTGAGGAAGACCGCCTGTGGTGTGCCGGCGCCAATGCCTCGTATCTGCTGCAAGGGGTCAGGATGGTTGAGCATTTCTGTGGCGCGAATACCGCGACCCTGACCGCCAAAACGATGCTTATCGACACCAGCCAGACCACTCAACTGCCTTATCTGCCCCTGCAGATGGAAACCGTGCACAGCGACACCATGGTCGCCAAGGCACAGCACTGGCTGCTCAAGCACTTTGCCGAGGACATAAGCCTGCCTGAGCTTGCTTCTGCGCTGTCAGTCAGCGTGCGTACGCTGATCCGCCACTTCAACAGCGTGCTGGGGACAACGCCCCTCGCCTACCTGCAAAATCTGCGTATTGAGATCTCCATGACCCTGCTCGAGAGCGGCGATCTGAGCATCGAGGAGATTGCCAATCAAGTCGGTTATCAGAACGCCAGTTCCTTTACGCGATTATTTCGCCAGCAAGTGGGATCGACGCCAGCCGCTTATCGCAGTCGGTTTGCGACAACGGGCGGCAATCGACAACGATAGTCCAACCACAAACGTGCAAGCCACGGCCCCCAGTGCAGACGTACTCTGCGGGAAATCACTGAGTAGCCGCTCCCGATGCAGACAAAAGACTGGGTCAGACACACGCCGCAGACCTCCCCCATAGAGAGACTCGAAGCGTTTTTTGGCACCCATGCGTTCAACACGCACCAGCACGATACCTACGCGATCGGCATCACGCTGCACGGCGCGCACCGCTTCAATTACCGAGGTGAGGCCAAAGTTTGCGCCCCTGGTGAAGTGATGGTAGTGCACCCCGACGAACAACATGATGGCCGCGCCGGTACCGACGCAGGCTTTCGCTATCAGGGCCTGTACTTGCCGCCCGCGCTGGTACAACAAATCCTCCAGGGCAAACCGTTGCCGTTCCTGAAAACCGCGGTATCCCAGGACCCACGTCTGACGACGACGGTATTCGAACTCTTGCACGCGCAAGACCTCGATCCCATGTCTGAAGAAGATGCACTGCTATCCTTCGTGACCATCCTCGCGGCCGTTACCGGCCAACCCCGCACACGCACGGCCCATCATTTCGAGGCCGCACGCAGGGCGCGGGACTATATTCATGACAACCTGGACCGCCCAATCACCCTTGACGAGCTCGCAGAGTGCGCAGGGCGCGACCGCTGGAGCCTGTCAAAGGATTTTCGGGTGTTCTACGGTACCAGCCCCCATCGCTACATCACCGCACGCCGGCTAAGCCGCGTAAAACTATTAGTACAAGCCGGGCAGACCTTGTCCAAAGCCGCGGTCGATGCGGGCTTCTTCGACCAGAGCCATATGTCCCGGCACTTCACGCGCAGTTTTGGGATTGCCCCTTCCCGTTGGCTTTTCCCAGAGCATGGCGCACCTGCAGAAACTGCTCCATACGACTAACCGCTTCTTTGAGCCTTTCAATACTGGTCGTGTAGGAGAAGCGGATATAGCGCTCCGGCTGATTGGTCCCAAAATCCAGACCCGGCCCCGTTGCCACCCCAGCCTCTTCCAGCAGCGTCATGGCGAATGCAAAGCTGTCGGTGGTGAATGCTGAACAGTCGGCATAGATGTAAAACGCGCCTTCCGGCTTGGCCACCACACGAAAGCCCAACCTTGCCAACTCGGCAGAAAGGAAGTCGCGACGGCGCTGGAACTCCATGCGACGCGTCTCCAGCAAGTCGAGGGTTTCGGGTTTAAAGGCTGCCAGCGCCGCGTACTGGGCCGGTGCCGATGGCGATAGGAAGAGGTTTTGCGCGAGCTTTTCGATGTGCCGTGTATAGCCTTCGGGTACCACCAGCCAGCCCAGGCGCCAGCCGGTCATCTGGAAGTATTTGGAGAAACTTTGCACGATCCAGACGCCCTCGCAGCACTGCAGTGCGGTGGTGGACTCCTGGTCGTAGGTGAGGCCCTGGTAGATCTCATCGAGAATAAAATGTCCGCCCTTGGCGCGGATAAACTCTGCGAACGTACGGACCTGTTCGAGGCTGAGCATGGTGCCCGTAGGGTTGGCCGGTGAGGCAAACAGCGCGCCGGCGGTCGAATCATTCCAATGGGCTTCAAGGTCAGCCAGGGTGGGCTGGAAGTTATGCGCTTCGCCCACCGGAATCGAGGTAGGCACGCCCTCAAAGATGCGCACAAAATTGCGGTTGCACGGGTATCCAGGATCGGTCAGCAACCATTCCTTGCCCGGTTCGGCCAGGCAGGCCAGTGCGAGTAACAGCCCACCCGAAGCGCCCGCCGTCACCACGATGCGTGCCGCCGGCACCGTGACGCCATAGCGCCGCAAGTAGTAATCGGCGATCGCCTGCCGCAGCTCGGGAATCCCCAGCGCTGGGGTGTAGGTGGTCTTGCCGTTGGCCAGGGCCGCTTGGCCGGCAGCAATGATGGCGGGTGGGGTCGGGAAGTCGGGCTCGCCGACCTCCATGTGCACAATGTCGCGCCCTTCCGCCTCCAGCCGCTTGGCGCGGGTCAGGATATCAATCACATGAAACGGCGCGACATCGTCCATACGGGTGGCGATAACGGGCGGTTTGATCAGTGAGTTCATGGTTTTATCCTCCATTGATAATCGGTGCGACCTGGGTGACTCAAGCCACTTTTTTCAGCGCGATCACACGACCGCGCAACACATCCAGCAAAACGCTTTCGCGCTGCCTGGCCAACGCCATGGCTTTGGCGCGAACGTGCCCATAACCGCGGATCTGCTCGGGTAGCGAAACCAGCTCCAGCAGCGTGTCGTAATGCGCGCCACCGTCCTCCAGCAGCGGCAATACCTCAGCAATCACCGCCTCGTAGCGTTGGATCAGTGCGCGCTCCTGACGGCGCTCGACGGAGTAGCCGAACACATCCAGCGCAGTCCCCCGTAGCCCACGCAGCTTGGCGAGCAGGCGGAACACCGGCACGATCCAGGGGCCAAATTCGCTTTTCTTCGGCAGTCCGGTATCAGGCGCGCGTTTGGCAAACAGCGGTGGGGCCAGGTTGAACACCAGTTTGTAGTCGCCTTCAAACTGCTGGGAGATGCGGTCAAGGAAACCGCTTTCTACATGCAGGCGTGCGACTTCGTACTCATCCTTGATCGCCAGCAATTTGAAGTAGTACTTGGCAACGGCCTGGGTCAGTTCGCTACGTCCAGTGCCGAGCCGTTGTTCTGCGTTACGTACCTGTTCGACCAAGGCGCTGTAGCGTTGGGCGTAGGCACTGTTCTGATACTCGGTAAGGAACTGCTGACGGACAGCGATCACCTCATCCAGTGTCTTGACGGGCTCCGGTGAAATACGCACACCCTGGCGGGCAGCCTTGGACTCCAGCAATTGCTCGACGGCTTGTGGGTTGACCGCTGCCTGGCGCCCCCAACGGAAGGCTTCTGTGTTCATCTTTTTGGCCGCGCCATTGAGTTCGATGGCCGATTCGATTGAAGTCGCAGAGATAGGAATCAGCCCGCGCTGGTAAGCAAACCCGAGCATGAACATGTTGGCGGCGATGCTATCGCCCAACAGCGCTGTGGCGATGCGACCGCAATCTACGAACTCGGCATGATCCTGGCCCACTGCCTCGACGATATTGCGCCGCAGCGCTTGGGTGGGGTATTGCATATCGGCATTGCGAGTAAAGGCACCCGGCATGGTTTCCTGGGTGTTGGCCAAGACGTAGGTGCTGCCATGGCGCGTTGCCGCGAGGGTCTTGGTGTTGCCCGCCACAATCAGGTCGCAGCCCAGCACCAGGTCGGCGCCACCGGCGGCGATACGGATGGTCTTGATTGACTGCGGGTCGGGGCCGAAGCGCAGATGGCTCCACACCGATCCCCCCTTCTGGGCCAGGCCCGCCATATCGAGCAAGCCACAGCCGCGCCCTTCAAGGTGCGCAGCCATGCCCAAAATGGCGCCAATGGTGACGACCCCAGTGCCGCCCATGCCCGCGACTAAAATGCTGTAGACCCGATCATCGATACTCGGCCGCATCGGTTCCGGCAGCAACGGTACCGCCTGCCCCTGCACGGCCGCCTCCGGCTTGCTCAGGCTGCCGCCAACAACGGTGACAAAGCTTGGGCAGAAGCCGTTGACGCAGGAATAGTCTTTATTGCAGGAAGACTGATCAATCGCACGCTTGCGACCAAACTCGGTTTCCACCGGCTGCACTGACACGCAGTTGGACTTCACGCCACAGTCACCACAGCCTTCACACACCAGGTCGTTGATCACGATGCGTTTGGCCGGGTCGGGGAAAGTACCGCGCTTGCGGCGCCGACGCTTTTCCGCTGCGCAGGTCTGGTCGTAGATCAGCACCGACGTGCCTCGCACCTCGCGGATCTCGCGCTGGACGTTGTCGAGTTCGTCACGGTGATGGAAGGTCACGCCGGCGGGCCAGGCGGTCTCCAGCGGGTATTTGTGGGGCTCATCGCTGACCACCACGATGCGCTTGACCCCTTCGGCACTGACTTGATGAGCGATGGCCGGCACGGTCAATGCGCCATCGTGTTTCTGCCCGCCGGTCATGGCCACGGCGTCGTTGAACAGAATCTTGAAGGTGATGTTGGTGCCGGCGGAAACGGCGGCGCGTATGCCCAGATACCCGGAGTGGAAATAGGTGCCATCGCCGATGTTCTGGAACATGTGCTTGCGCTTGGAAAACGGCGCCTCGCCGACCCACACCATGCCTTCGCCGCCCATGTGGGTGTAGCCCAGGGTGGAGCGGTCCATGGACTGCGCCATCCAGTGGCAGCCAATACCGGCGTAGCCTTTGCTGCCTTCCGGCAGCACCGTGGACGAGCTGTGCGGGCAGCCGCTGCAGAAGTAATAACTGCGTGCCAGCAACTCGGTGTCGCCCTTGACCACTTGGTAGGCACGCAGCTCTTCAATGCGCAGACGCAGGCTGGAGTTGCTACCCAGTTCGAGCAGGCGTTCGCCCAGGGCGATAGCGATCTGGTTGGAGTCAAGGGCCATTTCCGACTGGAACAGCGTCTGGCCCGCCTCATCCAGTTTGCCGACAATGACCGGGGCGCCGGCGCGGCCGTAGAACTGCTCCTTGAGCTGGAATTCGAGCAGGCTGCGCTTCTCCTCCACCACCAGGATTTTGTTCAGGCCCTCGGCAAAACGTAGCGCGCCTTTGGGTTCCAGAGGCCAGACCATCCCGACCTTGTAAATGCGCAAGCCCATGACAGCGGCGGCCTGTTCGCTCAGGTTCAGGTCGTCAAGTGCTTGCAGTACATCCAGGTAGCTCTTGCCGTGGGTGATCACGCCAAGCGTAGCGCCAGGGGCATCAATGACTACGCGGTCCAGCGCGTTGTCACGGGCAAAGGCGCGCACCGCATTCAGCTTGTAGCGGTGCAGCCGCGCTTCCTGTGCGTGTGGGGTATCGGGCTGGCGGATATTGAGGCCGTCGGGCGGCAGGGCAAAATCCTGGGGGATTTGGATTTTCACGCGGTTGATGTCGACGTCAATGGTCGCCGTGGCCTCCACGGTGTCCTTGACGCATTTGATGCCGACCCAGCAGCCGCTATAGCGAGACAACGCCCAACCGATCAGGCCGAAGTCGAGGATTTCCTGGACGCCGGACGGGCTGAGTACCGGAATTATGGCGTCGACCATGGCAAATTCGCTCTGGTGACAGGTACTGGACGATTCGCAGGTATGGTCATCGCCCATCAGCACCAGCACCCCGCCCAACTGCGCGGTGCCCGCGAGGTTCGCATGCCGGAACGCATCACCGGTGCGGTCAACGCCGGGCCCCTTGCCGTACCACATGCCGAACACACCGTCATACTTGCCCTCACCGCTCAGCTGCGCCTGCTGCGCCCCCCAGATGGTGGTGGCCGCCAGATCTTCGTTGATGCCTGGGACAAACAAGGTGTGGTGCTGCTCAAGGTGTTTTTTCGCCTTGCCCAACTGATCATCCAGGCCGCCCAGGGGCGAGCCCCGATAGCCGGAGATGTAGCCAGCCGTGTGATGGCCCGCTTGCTGGTCACGTTGACGCTGGGTCATGGACAATCGAACCAGGGCCTGGGTGCCGGTGATGAAAATACGCCCTTGGGTAAGCGTGTATTTATCGTCGAGCTGGACGGTCTTCAGGGTCATCATTCAACTCCACCCCTTGGTTGGGGTATTTATTGTTTTTAGTGACGAGCAGGCGCGACTTGCCCTCACGCGGCTGCATGGAGACGACCGCGCGTATTACGTCTGTCTTGGGGCTAAGCGGTATGAGGGCTGGCTAGTCCGGCGAGCGCCACATCGTGTAGAGCACCAGCGTGGAGAACACCCCAATCGCCAGCCCTGCCGCGAGTGAAATCTTGAGCCCCATGACGCCGCCAAAGAAGCCTCCCGTCAGGAGCGCCAGCAGCAGGTAAACACCGTCGCTGCGCTTGCGATGAGGGCGAATGATCAAACTCAGAAAAGGGGTCATAACCTTGCTCCGTCGCGATGACGGCCTGGGTCAGCCGTCATGTGGAGCTGACTTTATCGGCTGGCGCCGGAATTGGATTGTACGTTTGTAGGTCTGCGCCTGGACGCCGATATGCACCGGGTGTGCTACCGGTCCAACCACGAAAGGCACGGTGAAACACCGCCGTGGAATCAAAGCCCAAGCCCAAGGCAATCTGCATGATGGAGAGGTCGGTATGAATCAGTTGTTGTACGGCGATGTCCCGGCGCAACGCATCCTTGACCATCTGGTAACTGGTTCCTTCCTCCTTGAGCCGACGCGTCAGCGTGCGGGTCGACAGCAACAGCGCCGAGGCCGCGCCCTGGATGGTGTCAGCCTGTTTGAGATGGGCCAACAGGTATTGCCGCACCTGTTGTGCCACCAGGCGCTCCTTCAACGTGGTGAACAGCCAGTAGCGCGGCGCTTCGCGCAGGAACGGCAGTAACTCGGCCTTGCTGCGGCGAAACTGCATTGCGCCCCACGCGGCATCGAACGACAACGCCGTGCACGGCTGCTCGAAACGGACAGGGCCAGGAAACATATGCATGTATTCCGATGCATACACCGGCGTAGCGAAGGAGAACGCCACGCTGTGCAGCGGAATTTCCTGGCCGACCAACCAGGAGGCCACGCCGTGCACCAGTTTCATCATCAGTTCGTGCCCCCAGCGCTGGGCGTTGGCGGCGGGATCACGGGCCTCCAGCGAGATCACCATCTGGCCGTCGTGCTCGTCGTAGCCAAAACAATAGTCGTCCAGCAATAAATTCCAGAATCGCGTAAAGCGGTACATCGCATTACTCAGTGAACGAGCATCCAGCAGGCTCGCACACAAGTACTTGAGCGTGCCGCTGCGCATGCGCCTGGAAAACTGCCCCATCACTTCATCATCGGTACCCAGCGCGACCTGCTGATACAAACGCACAAACTGGTCGTAAGTCACCCGCGCACCCGGTGCCTCAAGCAAATGTCCGGCAATGCCCGCAGCACCGACGAATCCACGGATATCTGCCTCGCTGCAGATGTTCAACGCCCCTTGCAGCAAGCCTTGAACGAAGGTCATGGGCAAGGTGTTATCCACGGGATGGTCCACCTGCTGCGCTCCTATGCTGACGGCTGATATGGCGTGATATGCAAACTATTCGGCGGATCGGGTTATTTCAAGGGCCCAGGCGCACTGGCTAAGCTAGGCCAAAGCCCATACCCAACGCAACCTTGCTCGAATGGCCGCTTGAAAAATGCAGCCATCGCCTGGCCGTTAATGCAAACCTTTCGGAGTCTGAGCCATGCCGTTTGAAACCCTGCTGCTGGAAGTCCATGAGCGCGTCGGTCTGATCACGTTGAACCGCCCCCAATCACTCAATGCCATTAACACCCAGGTGATCACCGAGCTTAACCTGGCCCTGGATCAACTGGAGAACGACCCGGCGGTCGGCTGTATGGTCATCACAGGCTCCATCAAGGCCTTTGCCGCCGGTGCCGATATCAAGGAAATGGCCGAGTTCACCTACCCTCAGGTGTTTCTCGATGATTTCTTCTCGGCCGCCGACCGCATCGCCAGCCGCCGCAAGCCGCTGATCGCTGCCGTGGCCGGCTATGCCCTGGGCGGCGGCTGCGAGCTTGCCGTGATGTGCGATTTCATCTATGCGGCCGACAATGCGCGCTTCGGGTTACCGGAAATAACCTTGGGTGTGTTGCCGGGTATTGGCGGTACACAGCGTCTGACCCGCGCCATCGGCAAAGCCAAGGCAATGGAAATGTGCCTGTCCGGACGCCACATGGGCGCCGAAGAGGCCGAGCGGGCAGGCTTGGTGGCGCGCGTTTTCCCAGTCGACAAGCTGTTGGAGGAAACACTCAGGGCCGCTAGCGCCATCGCCGAAAAATCCCTGCCGGCGGCCATGCTGGTCAAGGAAAGTGTCAACCGTGCTTTCGAGTCGAGCCTCAGTGAGGGCGTGCGCTTCGAGCGCCGCGTGTTCCATTCGATCTTTGCCACCGCCGACCAGAAGGAAGGCATGGCCGCCTTCGTCGAAAAACGTGCGCCCGTGTTCAAACACAGATGACCTGGCCACCGCGGCCCTAGCTGCGACGAACCTCCTTCAACTTTTACCTCTCAAAACGGGAGCCTTCCATGGCCCACAAAGATGTGTTTTTCGTTGGCACCGCGCGCACCGCCATCGGCAGTTTTGGCGGCAGCCTGAAAGATGTGCCCCTGGTTGACCTGGCTACCGTCGCCGTCAAAGGCGCCTTGGCCCATGCCGGGATCGATGGCGAGCCTATCGGCCATGTTGTCATGGGCAATGTAGTGCCCACCGAGTCACGTGATGCCTATCTCTCCAGAGTCGCGGCCATCGGTGCCGGGATGCCCCATGAAACCCCGGCCTTCAACGTCAACCGCCTATGTGGTTCCGGGCTACAAGCGATAGTGAGTGCCGCACAAGGTATTTTACTGGGGGATTTTGCCCTGGCCGTTGCCGGTGGCGCGGAGTCCATGAGCCGTGGACCGTACCTGCTGCCCAACCTCCGCTGGGGCAGCCGTCTGGGTGATAGCCAGGCCGTGGACTACATGAATGGCATCCTGCATGACCCGTGGAAGCGAACTCACATGGGCGTGACCGCCGAAAATATCGCCAAGCGCTACGGCATCACCCGCGACATGCAGGACCGCCTGGCCCTGCAAAGCCAGGAGCGCGCTGCTCGCGCCATCAGCGAAGGCCGCTTCGAGGCGCAGATCGTTCCGGTCGACGTGCAAATTAAGCGCCAGACGACGCTCTTCGACACAGATGAAAACGTGCGCGTCAACATCGACCTCGAACAGCTGTGTCGGATGCAACCAGTCTTTCAGAAAGGCGGAACGGTCACCGCCGGCAACGCGTCAAGCCTCAACGATGGCGCAGCCGCGGTGGTGCTGGCAGACGCCGGCGCGATCCAGCAACACAACCTGCCGCCTCTCGCACGCCTGGTCGCGTATGCCCATGCCGGCGTTGACCCGGATTACATGGGCCTCGGCCCGGTACCGGCGACCCGCCTGGCCCTGAAGCGCGCCGGCTTGAACATCCAGGACATTGATGTAATCGAGTCGAATGAAGCCTTTGCCGCACAGGCCTGTGCCGTGGCGCAGCAACTGGAGTTTGACCCGGACAAGGTCAATATCAATGGTTCGGGCATCTCCCTCGGGCACCCGGTGGGCGCGACCGGCGCAGTGATTGCGATCAAGGCGATCCACGAGTTGCAACGCAGTGGCGGACGCTATGCCCTGGTCACCATGTGCATCGGCGGTGGGCAAGGGATTGCCGCCATTCTTGAGCGGGTATAACCCACCAGTCTGCTTTTGCCCCGCAAAAACCGCCGGCCAGGTTAAACCCACAAACGTCCAAGCCAAACGGCGATGCCTCTGCTTATGCTCTGCCAGACAACAGCGGTATCGCCTCGGTGCGCCAACATGCAGAACGAACAACCGAAACAAGACTGGGTCAAACACGCAACGCCAACCTCAAAAGTGGAGCGTTTTGAAGCCTACTTCGGTTCGCACGCGTTTGATCCGCACCGACACGATACCTATGCCATCGGGCGCACCCTGTCGGGCGTACACCGCTTTCACTATCGGGGTGAATGCAAACTGTGCCTGCCCGGCGAAACCATGATCATCCATCCGGATGAATCCCATGATGGTTGCGCCGGCTCCGACGCCGGCTTCCACTATCGTGGCGTGTATGTGCCGCCGTCTCTGGTTCAAGACATCATCAAGGGCAGCGCCCTGCCCTTTTTCGGCGCCTGTATCACGCAGGATCAGCAACTGGCGATGGCCGCCGACGCACTGCTCAATACACTGGATGCCGACCTGGACTCCATGGCCGAGGATGACGCGCTTTACACGTTCGTTATCACCCTCGCCAGCGTCGCCAACAGCGGCGTTGTCAGCGCGTCCCATCACTTTGCGGCTGCCGCCATCGCACGCGAATACATAGACGACAACCTCGACCAGGCGATTACCCTCGACGACCTCGCCCACTGCGCCGGGCGCGACCGCTGGAGCCTATCGAGTGACTTCCGGGAGTTTTTCGGCACCAGCCCCCATCGCTACCTGACGCTACGGCGCCTCGACCGGGTCAAGGCGCTGGTCCAGGCCGGGCAAGGATTGTCGGATGCGTCGGTCGAAGCTGGTTTCTTCGACCAGAGCCATATGACCCGACACTTCAAGAAGGCCTTCGGTCTCTCCCCCACGCGCTGGTGCAGCCCGCGAAAAACCTGAGGTACAGGCGCCGCGCAGGACTGGCGGGTTATGCAAGTTAATCGGCGGATCGGGTTATTTAATCGCCAGTGGAGCACTGGATAAGCTAGCGCCACCTACACCGGACATGACGTCCACGTTGCCCCTGCAAGGCAGATTCACCACGCACTTCGCGCGGGGTGAAAACGCTGCGGACCGTAATGCAGCACCCGCTGTGCGCAAGCATGGCAACCCCATAACAAAAAACTCCAGCCAATAACAATCAAGGTATCAAGGAGCTCAACATGTCATTGCACCCTGCCTACCAGGCGTTGCGCAGCAGCCCGCGTTATCGCGAACTGGTCCGGCGCCGCGCTCGCCTGACCTTCACCCTCAGCGCCATTGTGTTAGGGCTCTATTCGCTGTTTGTCGCAGCGGTGTCCTGGTTCCCCCACGTCCTGCTACATGTGCCTGTGGGCGGTGGCATCACGCTGGGGATCTGGTCGGCACTCATCCTGATTGTCGGCTCCTGGCTATTGACCGGGCTGTACGTATTTCGCGCCAACCACGTATTCGACAAGCTGAACCAGGCGCTGCTGTTGGAGGTGCAACCATGAGGGCTCCTCGCCTATTGTTGGGCACTGGGGTGCTATGCCTGATCAGCTTTGCGACCCTGGCACAAGCCAGCCAAGCTGTGGCGCGCCAACCCAATATGACCGCCATTGCGATTTTCCTGGCCTTCGTTGTCACCACCGTCGGCATCACCTACTGGGCGGCTGGCCGCACGCGCTCAGCAGCGGACTTCTATACGGCCGGAGGCGGCATCAGTGGTGTGCAAAATGGCTTTGCGATTGCCGGGGACTACATGTCCGCCGCCGTGTTGCTGGGCGTATCGAGCATGGTGTTTTCAACCGGGTTCGACGGCATGATCTACTCGGTCAGTGCGATTCTTGGCTGGCCCTTGATCATGTTCCTGATGGCCGAGCGTCTACGCAACCTGGGGCGCTACACCCTGGCCGACATCATCGCCTACCGCCTCGACCCGGTGACCACTCGCTTGTTTTCGGCGTTCAGTTCGTTCGTCATCGTGTGTTTCTACTTGATTGTGCAGATGGTCGGCGCCGGACAATTGATCAACTTGCTGTTCGGCCTTGACTACGAAGTCGCGGTGGTCTGCGTCGGTGTGCTGATGGTGGTGTACGTCACGTTCGGCGGCATGGTGGCGACCACCTGGGTGCAGATCATCAAGGCCGTGCTGCTGCTCAGTGGCGGCATCCTGCTGACAGGGCTGGCCTTCCAGCACTTTGGTTTCAGCATGGAGCGCATGATTGACAGCGCCGTCGCGACCCACCAGAGCGGCCAGCTGATTCTCGGACCATTGAAGATCGCCACGGACCCGGTGTCGATGATTTCCCTGTCCTTGGGGCTGGTGTTCGGCATCGCCGGTTTGCCGCATATCATGATGCGCTTTTTCACCGTGCCGGATGCAAAGGCGGCGCGCAAATCGGTGCTGGTGGCCTATGGTTTGATCGGTCTGTTTTTTATCCTGGTGTGCATCCTCGGCACCGCCGCCATCAGCATCGTCGGTACCGATCCCAGCTACTTCGACCAAGGCGTGATTGGCGGCCCCCTGCTGGGTGGTGTGAACATGGCAATCATGCACCTGGCACAAGCCTTGGGCGGTGAGCTGATGTTCGGCTTCCTCGCCGCCGTTGCCTTCGCGACGATCCTGGCCGTGGTGTCGGGCCTGGCGCTTGCCGGCGCGTCCGCGATATCCCATGACCTCTACGCCAACGTGTTGTGCAAGGGCAAAGCCGACAGTGGCAAGGAAATGCGCGTCAGCCGTTGGGCCACCGTGATCCTGGGTGTGCTGGCAGTTGCGCTGGGGATTCTATTCAAGGGTCAGAACGTGGCGTTCCTGGTGGCGCTGGCATTTGGTATTGCGGCCTCGTCGAATTTTCCCATTCTGCTGCTGGCTATGTACTGGAAAGGCCTCACCAGCCGCGGCGCTCTATGGGGCGGGCTGAGCGGTTTGGTCAGCTCACTGGCGCTGGTGCTGCTGTCGCCGGGGGTATGGGTCAAAGTACTGCATCACCCCGAGGCCTTGTTCCCGTACGACTACCCCGCCCTGTTCTCGATGCCGTTGGCCTTCGCCGTCGCGTGGAGCGTTTCCTGCCTGGATCGCAGCCCGAGCACTACGAGCGAACGTGATGCATACGAGCAGCAAAGCGTACGCGCCGAAACCGGCTGGGGAGCTGAGAAAGCCGCACAGCACTGAAAACTTCTAACGGGAGCGTGGCGCAATCGCGTCACGCTCCCTTTTTTTGAGCTATCGAGAGGCCCGACGATGCCTGTTTCTGAACGACGGTCGCATTTCGGCCAGTACCGGCCCCAGGTGCTGGAACTGCTGGCCAGCAAAGGCTTCAGTCAGGTTGGCATGCGTGAACTTGCCTCCTCCCTGGGCCTGTCACCCGGCGCGCTTTACCACCATTACCCCAGTAAGCAGGACTTGTTGTTCGACCTGATTGAAGAGTTATATGAGGAGTTGCTTGCCGCCGTCGCCAGCGTCAGGCGCTTAGCGGTGAAAAAGCCGGAAAAACTCAACCTGTTAATTCAGGTACACCTTCGCCTGCATGCAGAGATGCCCTGGCACTTCCGCCTGGCGGAACGGGACATTGGGTGCTTGACCGAAGAGCAACAGCAGCGTTTGCAAACCCTGCGTGAAGACTACAAAGGCGATCTTTATAGGACCTTGGGCACACCTGCTCAAATATTTGATCCTGAAGCCGAACTCATCGCCAGGCTTATCGCGAACCTACTGCAATTTGCCCCGACCTGGCTGGCAGGCTCAGCGATAGATCAACGCCAGCAACATAAATTTCTGCAGGACTTCCTGATAACGGCCATAAACAAGTTGCAAATACACAAACGTACAACTATCCGTAGATTAGTTTAGAAAATACACAAGTGATTTTTTAAATTCTGGCATTTGTACCTCACCCTACCCTGCGCATAATCCTCTCGATCCAGAACGTATGGCTACATCACCAATACACTTTTCCGTATTTACGGAATCGCTGCCAAAACAATAAAAACAGGAAGAGACAGTGAATATCACAGACACGCGAGTCCGCAGTATCCTGATCGCTGGCGCCTTGTCGCTATCGTCTTACTCCGCCCAGGCCAATTCTTTCTACTCCTTTGGCGACAGCCTCACCGACAATGGTATTTCAGTGCGTGAATTTGGCGCAGCCATCGGTAACGCCCCGGGTCGCTACCCGGGCGCAGATGGGAAATTCACCAATGGCAGCACATGGGCCGAAGTATTACCCGGTCTGTCCGGACTTTCATTCAGCGACACCAATGGCTATGCAATCGGCGGCGCAAAAAGTGGATATAGCGGTTTTGATGACGCCTTGGTGGGAGCACCGACCGGTTTTCTAACCCAAATTGAAAAGTTCCGCAGTGACGTGGTCAGTGGAAAAAAATTCCTCGGCGAAAATGACCTGGTTGGTATCTGGATTGGCACCAACGACATTTTCGATGACGCATCCCTCGCGGCACTGGATACCTACGTCAACAATATAGAAACAGGCATCCGCACACTTCAGGCACTGGGCGCACATAACGTTGTGCTGATTGGTTCTGATGACGTCTCGTTATTGGCAGGCCCTTCGTCCGCGGTAGATCCGGGCCTTGAAGCGCTTTCAAATGCTGGCAAAAACTTCAACCAGAAACTGCTGGCGCTTAATATTTCCAACGTGAACATCTACTATTTCGATGTACTGACCTTATTGAGAAATACGGTCAGCGATCCCGTGAAATATGGTTTCACTCATGTCACCAGCCTGGATAACTGCGAGGCAAACCAATGCGACACGTTGACACTTGCACAACAAAACACTTACTTAATGAAGGACAGCATTCATTAGACCGACCGCTTTGAAAGACTTATTGCGAGTTATATCGCCAATATCATCAATGCTCGAAACACGCTCAGCGTGCAATCGACCATGGTCGGTTCAGCAGGCGCCAATTTTCTTCAGCCGCTGATCAGTCGATATGACCTGCGGGGTATCGATCTTCAGGAGCGCGATCAAGCTTCGTCATGGACGGTGTTTATCAACGGTGGCACAGCCCATGGGGCCGATCATTCGCAGATACCGGGGCCTGGGCTCGATCGCGGAAAAAACACCTTGAAGAGCGACACCATCAGTATCGGAGTCGACTACCGACTCTCAAGTGAATGGACGCTCGGAGCAGCTCTTAACTACTCAGATATCGAATCGAGACAAGCAACCAGAGGTGGCAGCAACACCGCATTGCAAATGGGCCAGGCCGCGGTCCTCGCGAGCTTTGCCGCACGAGGAACATTTATCAATATGGGGGTGGCCTATGGCGCAGGCCAGTTCGATATCTCACGGGCCGGCGTTTTCGACAGCCTGTCTGCCTCACCCAATGCCAATGTCTTGAGTGCCGCAGTACGTGCAGGCCGGTGGTTTCACTTTGAATCGGTTGAGTTGGCCCCGGTGATCGGCCTGGATTACTGGCGTAGCAGAATCAGTGGCTACTCCGAGCAAGGCGATTCATTACTGCAAATGGGTGTGCGCGGCCAGCAATACGAACAACTGAATGCCAGCCTGGGTGGGCAGATAGGAAAGCGCATCAATAGCCACGGGGCATCCGTAGAGTCACTGCTGCGCCTGACCGCAGAGCAAGTCGTGACCGACAGCGATCGAACGCTTGAAAGCTTTCAACGCAACGCGCCCAATTTCAACATCAAAACCCCCGTCAACGGGACGGACGAAAGACCATTCGGGCGCCTGAGCGCGCAAGTCGACATCCATCTTCCTTCAGGATGGGGCATGAACTTGAATGCGATGAGTACCTTTGGCAACCGGCAGGATGATCGCTCGATAATGGCTAGCTTTAGCTACGATCTCTAACGCAGGTCTGGGGCCGTCACCGCCCCAGAAGCCTTCACTCCTAATAGGATATTTTTAGGGATAAAACTTTCACGAACCAAGAAAATACTTGAATACTTTCAATATGTTATACAGTCATTCGATTCCGGGTTCGGCACCAAAGATATCAAGGGCTTGCCAGGGAAACCTGAGCAGGCCCTTTTGTTTTGCGCTCCTCAATTGTCATCTTCGGTTAGAAGCTGCCTTCGTCTAAGCTCAGGTTTCAGAGTGAGGGCCTGGCCATGTGCGGAAGACTGACGCAATACCGAGGAATCCACGACTTCGTTGCAGCGCTGAGCATGCCCAATGCCCTCGCAAACTCCGTGGGCGACGAGCCGATTGAGCGATACAACGTGGCACCTTCCACTCAGGTAGCCCTTCTCCACAGGCAGGGTGACCTGCTGCATGCCGACTGGGTACGTTGGGGATGGAAGCCGCACTGGGCCAGGGACCGCATGGCGCCGATCAATGCTCGCGTCGAAAAGGTAGCGCACAGCCCGTTCTTCCGGGCCATATGGCCACACCGGGCGATCACGCCGATAGACAACTGGTTTGAATGGGTGGATGAAGGCAGCCCGAAAAAGCAGCCCTACCTGATCCGCCGGCGGGACGGTGCGGCGGTGCTCTGCGCAGCGATTGGTCAACTGCCCGCCAGCAATGGAGGCCCCGGCGAGCACGACGGCTTCGTGATCATCACCGCCGACAGCGCTGGCGGCATGGTGGACATTCACGACCGCCGGCCTGTGGTGCTGGCACCGGAGCTGGCCCGGGAATGGCTTGATCCGGCCACGCCCAAGGAGCGCGCTGAGCAGATGGTACTGAACCAAGGCGAGCCGGCGCAGGCCTTCGAGTGGTTCAAAGTCGATACGGCCGTCGGCAATGTCAGAAACAAGGGGCGGGCGTTGATAGAGCCGATGGGCTAGTTTTCGTAGAAGTACCACATCACAAACGCCACGGCGACTACCCAGCCGAGGGTCAGCAGAAACGAAAGGCCTGCAAGCCGCTTATCCATGGTGCCCTGTCCACAACCCGATGATCGCAATACAAACGTGCACGCAGAGCATAGTTCACTGGGCTCAGCGCACAACCCGGCAACGTACGCCTGGTGCGCCCGCAGCGCGATCACGGCATTGTCAGCAGCGGCGCTGAGTGCTATCGATCCAGCTTTCACAGACGACAGTGCCGCTTGAAAAAGCTAGGGCATCAAGCCCTAGCAGATCTCACTTTTTCTTTTTTGCAGGTTTCTCTGCCTTCTCTGATTTCTTGGCTTTTTCCGGCTTGCTATCCGCTTTTTTTACAGATTTTTTTGGCTCGGATTCTTTTTTCTTGTCTTTCTTTTCAGAAGATTTTGAAAGCGCCGATGCGGCGGCGGATTTTTTTGCGGGTGAGGACTTCTTGTCTTTCAATTCCTTACTGGCCTTCGAAGCGTCACCTTTGCTTTTCTTCTCGTCTTTAGCCATGTCGCTCACCTCTTGGAGTATGCCGTTATTGGCAATGGCCTGTGCAATTCTTCACAAGCTAATCGTTAGGGGAGCGCATTCACTGGCGGTTCAAATTTTAATGCGGCGAAAATTGGCCGGGCGATTTGGGTTTGGCTTTTTCTGATTACGAGGAACAGCGCATCGCCTGGAAAAAATGAACGCGTGGCGGTCTCGAGTCTCAGATCTGTAAGCGCGAGACTGTCATTTATCGGAGAATTTCCATGCGACCCCAAACATCGTTCATATTCGACCTTGATGGCACGCTGACCGACAGCGTGTACCAAAACGTAGCGGCATGGAAACAGGCACTCGATTCCGAGAACATCCCACTGGCCATGTGGCGTATTCACCGAAAGATCGGTATGAGCGGAGGTCTGATGTTGAAAACCTTGTCACGTGAAACCGGTGTTGAAATTACTGAAGAGCAAGGCAAGACGCTCAGTAAAAAACATGCTGCTGCCTATGAGGCGCTCAAAAGCCAAATCACCGCGCTGCCAGGTTCAGTCGAGCTATTAAAGACGCTCACCCGCGAAAAAATACAGTGGTGTATCGCCACCAGCGGTGGTCTTTCTACAGCCAAAATCAACTTGGAAGCGCTTGGCCTGGACATTGACGACATCAATATAATCACCCGCGACGATGTCAAATATGGCAAACCCGATCCAGATCTTTTCCTGGCCGCAGCGCAAAAGCTCAAGGCACCGATTGAAGACTGTGTGGTGGTTGGCGATGCCATTTGGGACATGCTTGCCGCGAGGCGTTGCAAGGCGACAGGCGTCGGCTTGCTTTCAGGCGGCTACGACATCAGCGAGCTTGAAAGGGCCGGAGCCCTGAGGGTGTACGAGGACCCTCAAGACCTTTTACACCATCTGGAGGAAATCGCCGCCAGGCCCTGATTTGCGGCAACGCTTTCAGGACCTTGGATCTGAAAGGGACGCGGCCACCACCCGATCAGGCGGTGGCCAGCCCACACTCAGCGATAGACCGGAAAACGCCGGCACAGCGCGACAACCTGTTCGCGCACGTGGTGTCCGACCTTGTCGCTGTCGCCGTTTTCCAGGGCGTCCAGTACGTCGCACAACCAGCCGGCCACTTGCTTGCAGCTCTCCACGCCAAACCCACGGGTGGTCACCGCCGGGGTGCCGATACGCAGGCCGGAGGTCACAAACGGTGAGCGCGGGTCGTTCGGCACCGAGTTTTTGTTGGCGGTGATATAGGCACTGCTCAGGGCCGCGTCGGCTTCCTTGCCGGTGTAGGGTTTGTCGGACAGGTCGATCAGCATCATGTGGTTGTCGGTGCCGCCCGAGACGATCTTGTAGCCGCGCTCTTGTAAGACCCCGGCCATGGCGCGGGCGTTGATGACCACCTGGGTCTGGTAGACGCTGAACTCCGGCGTGAGCGCTTCCTTGAAGGCCACGGCCTTGGCCGCGATCTGGTGCATCAACGGGCCGCCCTGCACGCCGGGAAACACCGCGGAATCGAGCTTTTTGTAGAAGGCGTCATCCTGTCCCTTGGACAAAATCAGACCACCGCGCGGCCCGCGCAGGGTTTTGTGCGTGGTGCTGGTGACCACATGCGCATGGGGCAGCGGGTCCGGGTATTCGCCCGCGGCGACCAGGCCGGCGACGTGGGCCATATCGACCCAGAAGATAGCCCCGACCTTGTCGGCGATGCTGCGCATGCGGGCCCAGTCCTTGTACCGCGAATACGCGGAAAAACCGCCGATCAGCATTTTGGGGCGCGTCTGCAGGGCGATGCGCTCCATCTCGTCATAATCGAGAAAGCCGGTTTTCGGGTCCAGCCCGTAAGGCACGATACGGTAGTGGCGCCCGGAGAAATTGGCCGGGTTGCCGTGGGTCAGGTGACCGCCCTGGGCCAGGTTCATGCCCATTACCGTATCACCGGGGTTGATCAGGGCCAGGAACACCGCCGCGTTGGCCTGGGCGCCCGCATGCGGCTGCACGTTGGCGTAGTCGCAGTCGAACAGGGCCTTAGCCCGCTTGATGGCCAAACGCTCGGCCACATCGACGTACTCGCAGCCGCTGTAATAGCGCTTGCCGGGGTAGCCTTCGGCGTACTTGTTGGTGAGCACCGTGCTCTGGGTTTTCATCACCAGCGGGCTGGCATAGTTTTCCGAGGCGATCAGCTCGATATGGTCTTCCTGGCGATGCTCTTCGTTGTGTATCGATTCATACAGCTCAGGGTCGAAGGCATTGAGGGTCAGTGTCGAGTCGTACATGGCAAAGTGTCCTTGGTCGAGAATTCAAACTCCGGGTGACAACAGGCGCGTGATGCGTGCGGCGATGTCGTCGATCTGTGCGTCAGTGCAGATCAACGGCGGCAACAGGCGCACGGTGGTGCCCCGCGTGACGGTGATCAGCAGGCGTTGTTCTTCGCGGGCACGGCCGACCAGCTCGGCGCACGGGCGGTTGAGTTCAATCCCGATCATCAAACCGATACCGCGAACGGACACCACCTCAGGATGGCTGCCCAGCGCCAGTTTCAACGCCGCCAGCAAGCGTCGGCCCGAGGCGGCAGCGCGTTGCGGGATGTGATCGCGCTGCATGATGTCGAGCACGCTGCAGCCCACGCGGCAGGCCAGCGGGTTGCCGC
>NZ_JBAWDE010000067.1:0-2764 GCF_049590575.1 Pseudomonas sp. | reverse complement strand
GCTTGCTGGCGCAGGCGTTCGCCGGGGTGGCGCAGGCGGCGGGCCATGCTTTCCAGGCGCAGACGGTCGTGGCGCAGGCGGTTGCGCATCAGCATCACCAGGCGGCGGTGCAGGTTTTCGACCTGGCGCACCAGGTGGCTGGCATCGGGGGCAAGCAGTTCGGCAGCGGCGGAGGGCGTGGGCGCGCGCACGTCAGCGACAAAGTCGCAGATCGACACATCGGTCTCATGGCCGACGGCGCTGACAATCGGTGTGACGCAGGCATCCACCGCACGGGCCACGGCCTCTTCGTTGAAGCACCAGAGGTCTTCCAGCGAACCGCCGCCACGCGCCAGGATCAGCGCGTCGAAGCCGCGAGCGTCGGCGCGCTTCAGGGCGCGCACAATCTGTGGGATCGCTTCGCGGCCTTGCACGGCGGTCGGGATCAACGTCAGTTCTACGTTGGGCGCGCGGCGGCGGAACACGCTGATGATGTCGCGGATCACCGCGCCGGTGGGCGAACTGATAATGCCGATGCGCCGCGGATGCGCCGGCAGCGGCACCTTGCGCTCGGCACTGAACAGGCCTTCGGCGCTGAGCTTTTCCTTCAGTGCATCAAAGGCCAGGCGCAACGCCCCATCGCCGGCCGGCTCCACGGTGTCGAGAATCAGTTGGTAGTCGCCACGGCCCTCGAACAGCGAGACCTTGCCGTGCACCTTGACCGCCAGGCCATCCTTCAGCGCCTGGCGTACGCGTGCGGCGTTATTGCGAAACAGTGCGCAACGCACTTGGGCGCCGCTGTCCTTGAGGGTGAAATACACATGGCCGGAGGCTGGGCGGGCGAGGTTGGAGATCTCGCCTTCGACCCAGATATTGGTGAACACGTCTTCCAGCAACACGCGCGCGCGGCCGTTGAGCTGGCTGACAGTCAGGACTTCGCGGTCCAGGCCCAGGCGGGCAAACGGGTCTTTAATCATGTGCGGCAGTTTATAGGCATTCGTGCAAGGTTTGGCAGAATTGCTCGACCAGCGCGCTCGGCGTCTGCGCGCAGGCCAGGGCCACGGTGCTGAGGCAATCCGGGTCGGCCAGGGGTAAAAAGCGAACGTTGGCTGGGGCAATGTCCTGCATGGATTTTGGTAACAAGGCAATACCGAAGCCGGCCTGGATCAGTTGCAGTTGAGTGGTCTTGCGCGACATCACCCGCGCGGCCTTGGGGAAAAATCCGGCGCGCATGCACAGCTCGGCTGACAGATAACTCAGCCCGCCACGCTGGGGATGCGGGATCGAGATAAACGCCTGGTCCTTGAGTTGCGCCCATTCGATCGGCAAATCACTGTGCGCCAGTGCATGGTTCGGCGGTACCGCCAGCAACAGTTGCTCACTGTATAACGGCACCACGCGCACGCCCTCGCGCTGGCGCAGCACCGGCAAACGTAACAGGCCTACCTCCAGGCGACCGTCGGCGATTTCCTCAAGCTGCGCTTCGGAGGACAGTTTGGCGATATCCATTGACGCGCCGGGGCAACGCTCCAGCCAGCGCCTGATGCCTCGCAGCAAAGGCCCGCTCATCGGCACGGTACTCGAATGGCTCAGGCGCAGCGTGCCGAGCTGGCCATTACCGACCTGGGTGGCCAGCTCGCTGGCCTTGAGCAACTCGTTCAGCAGGTTGCGCGCCCGTGGGTAAAAGGCTTCACCGGCCGCTGTCAGCCTGGGCTGGCGCGCGGTGCGTTCGAACAGCGGGGTTTGCAGCTGGGTTTCCAGCGCCTTGATCTGTCGGCTCAGGGCTGATTGTGCGACGAACAGGCGCTCGGCGGCGGCGCTGAAGCTGCCGCTGTCGGCGATTTCAACGAAGTAACGCAGTTGGCGGGTGGAGATCACGCGTCATGCCTTTTCGAGATAGGTGGAGGGCTTTGAAGATATTAGTCGCAACCCTCGCCGATGGCTAAAGTGATGGTCATCTCTTTATAAGGAACAGCCCATGAGCCCGGTTGAGCTGATGAGCCAATGGTCGTTTGGCGCTATGGATTGGCTGGTCATCGGCGTGGGTGTGGTGGTCGCCTACATCGTGTTCGGCATCGCTGGCTTCGGCACGGCGCTGGTGGCGGGGCCGCTGCTGATCATGTTTATGCCGTTGTCGAAAATCATCCCGCTGCTGGTGCTGCTGGATTTTGTCGCGGCCTTTGGCAATCTGCTGCAATCGCGGCGCGATGTGAACAAGCCGGAATTGCTGCGATTGCTGCCGTGCATGGCCGTCGGTTGCACGCTGGGCGTGGTTTTTCTGCTCAACCTGCATTCGGACGTGCTGCTGCTGCTCATGGGGCTGTTTATCAGCGCCTACGCGATTTACAGCCTGACGGTAAAGGCGCGGCCGACCCAGCTGGCGGCTGGCTGGTCAATCCCGATGGGCACGGTCGGCGGGCTGTTTGGCGCGCTGTTTGGCAGTGGCGGCTTTTTGTATGCGATCTACCTCAATAGCCGCTTGCCCAAGGACGCGGCACGCGCCACGCAAAGCGCGCTGATCAGTTGCAGCACCGTGGTGCGCCTCAGCCTGTTTCTGATCGCCGGGGTGTATGCCGATTTACCGTTGCTGGTGTTGGCGCTGTGCCTGCTGCCGGCGATGGCCCTGGGGCTGTGGGTTGGGCGCAGGCTGACCATGCGTATGTCGCGCGAGGCCTTCGTACGGTTGGTGACGTGGTTGGTGCTGGCCAGCGGCATTGCGTTGATCGGGCGATATTTGAGTACTTGACCTGTGTGGGGCAGGGATTAAGCTGCCAGCCTTCAGGGC
>NZ_JBAWDE010000066.1:0-4077 GCF_049590575.1 Pseudomonas sp. | reverse complement strand
GGCGCGCGGCACGCAGTTTGGTCTGCATGCCACCACGGCCCAAGGCGCCGCCGACACTGCCGGCCACGGCGTCCAGCGCCGGGTCATCGGCGCGGGCTTCGTAGATCATTTTGGCGTCGGGATTGTTGCGCGGGTCGGCATCGAACATGCCGTCGCGGTCGGTGAGGATCACCAGCAGGTCGGCTTCCACCAGATTGGCCACCAGGGCGGCCAGGGTGTCGTTGTCGCCGAAGCGGATTTCGTCGGTGACCACCGTGTCGTTCTCGTTGATCACCGGGATCACTTTGAGCTCCACCAGCGCGCGCAAGGTGCTGCGGGCGTTGAGGTAGCGCTTGCGGTCGGACAGGTCGTCGTGGGTCAGCAGGATCTGCGCCGTGTGGCGGCCGTGCTCGGCAAAGCTGGATTCCCAGGCTTGCACCAGGCCCATCTGGCCGATGGCGGCGGCGGCTTGCAGCTCGTGCATCGCGCTGGGTCGCGCGGTCCAGCCAAGGCGGCTCATCCCGGCGGCAACCGCCCCGGACGACACCAGCACCAACTCGACACCGGCCTCATGCAAGGCCACCATCTGCTCGACCCACACGCTCATGGCCGCGCGATCCAGCCCCTTGCCATCCGCCGTCAGCAGCGCACTTCCGATCTTTACGACCCAGCGCTGCGCGCCTGTCACTTTGCTCCGCATCATCTTCAACCTTAGAGTGAGGGCTGCGCGACCCAGCGCCGCCCATAACGTTATACCCGGATACCAAAACGCCGCTCAAGGGAGCGGCGTTCAAGTTTACTGCAACGAATCAGTCGCGCACGTAAATGATTTCCGGACCGTCTTCGTCATCCACGTCTTCTTCGTCCCAATCGTCATCACCGATGTCATGGACCGACTTCACGCCGCTGCGGCGCAGGGCACGCTGGTCGTCCAGGGCTTGCAGCTGGGCGCGGGCTTCGTCTTCGATCTGCTGGTCGAGCTCGGCGAGTTCGGCCTTGAACACCGGGTCGGCCGCCAGGCGGTCGGCGCGGTCTTCGAGGTAGCGCATGATGTCGCGGCAAAGGCGTTCGGTGCCTTCTTTGGCGATGGCCGAGATCACATAGACCGGGCCGGTCCACTCCAGGCGATCAACGATTTCCTTGACCCGCTCCTCGTGCTCTTCCTCAAGGATCTGGTCGCACTTGTTCAGCACCAGCCAACGATCACGCTCGGCCAGGGCCGGGCTGAACTTGGTCAGTTCGCTGACGATCACTTCAGCGGCGTCCGGTGCGCTGGTGTCATCCAGCGGCGCCATGTCGACGAGGTGCAGCAGCAAACGGGTACGCGACAAGTGCTTGAGGAAGCGAATCCCCAGACCTGCGCCATCGGAAGCACCTTCGATCAAACCAGGAATATCGGCGACCACGAAGCTTTTCCAGCGGTCGACGCTGACCACGCCCAGGTTCGGCACCAGGGTGGTGAACGGGTAGTCGGCGACTTTCGGCTTGGCGGCCGAGACCGAGCGGATGAAGGTACTTTTGCCGGCGTTCGGCAGGCCCAACAGGCCCACGTCTGCCAATACTTTCATTTCCAGCTTGAGGTCACGCTGCTCGCCCGGCTTGCCAGGGGTAGTCTGGCGCGGCGCACGGTTGGTACTGGACTTGAATCGGGTGTTACCCAGACCGTGCCAGCCGCCCTGCACAACCATCAGCTTCTGGCCGGCCTTGGTCAGGTCGCCAATCACTTCCTGGGTGGCGGAGTCGATGATCGTGGTGCCGACCGGCACGCGCAGTACCAAGTCTTCGCCTTTCTTGCCGGTGCAGTCGGTGCTGCCGCCGTTGGAGCCACGCTCGGCATCGAAGTGCCGGGTGTAACGGTAGTCGACCAGGGTGTTGAGGTTTTCGTCGGCCATCATGTAGATGGAACCGCCGTCACCGCCGTCACCGCCATTTGGGCCACCGTTTTCGATGAATTTTTCGCGACGGAAACTCATGCAACCGTTACCGCCGTCGCCTGCTTTTACTCGGATGGAAACTTCATCAACGAACTTCATAACAAAACGCCTCTCGTCGCATGGACGAGCTTAAGAAACCAAGACATAAGACTCTTGCAAAAATGAGCGCAGCGACCTCAGAAAGCGACCGCAAAACCAGCGCTTGAGCCCATCACAAACAGCTTTGCAAGAGACTCACCCCACAAACGAAAAAGCCCCGTCGCGAGACAGGGCTTTTCCAGCGATCGCGCAATTAAGCGGCGACAACGCTCACGTAACGGCGGTTGAACGCGCCTTTTACTTCAAACTTGATCACGCCTTCGATTTTAGCGAAGAGGGTGTGATCTTTACCCATGCCAACACCGTAACCGGCGTGGAATTGGGTGCCGCGCTGACGCACGATGATGTTGCCCGGAATGATTTTCTGGCCGCCATACATCTTAACGCCAAGGCGTTTGGCTTCTGAGTCGCGACCGTTACGGGTACTACCACCAGCTTTTTTGTGTGCCATGAGTCAATTCTCCTAGTGAGGAATTAGGCTGAAATTAAGCCTGAATACCGGTGATTTTGATCTCGGTGTACCACTGGCGGTGGCCCATACGCTTCATGTGGTGCTTACGACGACGGAACTTGATGATGCGGACTTTATCGTGACGACCTTGGGAGATCACTTCAGCCACAACGGTAGCGCCAGCAACAACTGGAGCGCCGATGTTCACGTCATCGCCATTGGCGACCAACAGAACGCGATCAAAGGTAACGGATTCGCCGGTAGCGATTTCCAGTTTTTCGATCTTCAGGTATTCACCTGGGGCGACCTTGTATTGCTTGCCACCAGTAACAATTACTGCGTACGACATGGTATTTCTCCGATAATCCTGCTCACCCAGCGCTTTATAAGAAGAGGTATTGGCTGGCATGGCTGCATGGGATGGACGTCCCGAATGCAATTGCGTAAGGCAGGTGCTGCCCAGGAAGTTCAGGGTGCGCGATTGTACGCAAGGCTTTGATGCGTTGCAAGTAGCCGTCTATCGCGCCTTGACACCCGGGGGCCTGGGTCCTAGCATGCCGCGCAACCCTTCTGGAGCGACTGTCGCTGATGCAACCCCAAGCTTTCTACCGCGCGGTCGCGGACGATTTTAGCGCCGTCGACGGCATCATCAAGCAGCAGCTGACCTCTAAAGTGCCGCTGGTGTCCAAAATTGGCGACTACATTACGTCGGCGGGCGGCAAACGCCTGCGTCCTTTATTAGTGTTGCTGTGTGGCAAGGCGCTTGGCCGCCAAGGCGATGACGTGCGTCTGCTGGCCGCGACGATTGAATTCCTGCACACCGCCACCTTGCTGCATGACGACGTGGTCGACATGTCCGGCATGCGCCGGGGCCGCGAGACCGCCAACGCCATGTGGGGCAATGCCCCGAGCGTGCTGGTGGGTGACTTCCTGTATTCGCGCTCGTTCGAAATGATGGTCGAGCTCGGCTCGATGCCGGTGATGAAGATTCTTTCACAGGCCACGCGCATCATCGCCGAAGGCGAAGTGTTGCAGCTGTCGAAGGTCCGTGACGCCAGCACCACCGAAGAAACCTATATGGAAGTGATTCGCGGCAAAACCGCGATGCTCTTCGAAGCGTCCACCCACAGCGCCGCGGCCCTGTGTGGCGCGACTGCCGAACAGGCCGAGGCCCTGCGCACCTTTGGTGATCACTTGGGCGTGGCGTTCCAACTGGTTGACGACCTGCTCGACTACAAAGGCGACGCCGAGACCCTGGGCAAGAACGTCGGTGACGACCTGGCCGAGGGCAAACCGACCTTGCCGCTGATCTACACCATGCGCGAAGGCACGCCGGAACAGGCTGCCCTGGTGCGCAAGGCGATCCAGAAAGGCGGAATCGAAGACTTGGAAGCCATCCGTGGCGCCGTGGAAGCCTCCGGCTCCCTGGAGTACACCGCACAACTGGCGCGTGACTTCGTGGCCCGTGCGATCAAGTGCCTGGAAGCCCTGCCAGCCAGCGAATACCGGGATGCTCTGGTCGAGCTGAGTGAGTTCGCGGTCGCGCGTACGCACTAGAAGACTATTCGGGGGGCAGGCTTGTGTGGGAGCTGGCTTGCTCGCGAAGGTGTCGGG
>NZ_JBAWDE010000065.1:0-5516 GCF_049590575.1 Pseudomonas sp. | reverse complement strand
GGCGGCCGCTGCGGTCGTATTCGCTGCGTGTGGTGATCTGGCCTTGGGTACGCAGGACTTCACGGTGCAGGCGGTCGCGTTCGAAGTCGCAGATGACGCGGCCGTCGAGGTTGATCTGGTGCAGGTGGCCGCTGCCGTAGTAAAGGCGGTTGAGCCAGCGGCCGTCGGGCAACTGCGTCTGGATCAGGTTGCCGAGCTCATCGTAGTGGTAGTTCAGGCTGCCGGCGGCGCTTTGTTCGATGAGTAACTGGCCGCGCGCGTCGTAGGCGAAGGCCAGTGCCTGGGTGGTTTCGTCATTGCCGATGAAGGTGACGGCGGTGAGTTGGTCCAATGGGTCGTAGGCGTATTCGGTGCGACCATCATCGGTTTGTTTCAACAGCAAGCGGCCCACTGCATCTCGTTCGAGTCGATGCACAATTGAAGGCTCAGGTGTCTGCCCGGTGGGCACGTACTCAACGGCGGCTACGTTATCCAGAAGGTCGTAGGCATAACGTCGGGCGCTGCCGTCGAGGTCTTGTTGCTCCACGAGACGGTCGCACGGGTCCCAAATAAAGCGGTAATTCTCACCATTTTCATTGGTCAGGGTTTGGAGGTGCCCGTAGGCGTCGTAGCGGAACTCAATCTGCCGGCCGTGTGCATCTATTCGTTGGCGCACTTGCCCGCGGCGCCCGTATTGGTAGCGGGTGGTGTGACCCGCTGCATCGGTATAACCGATCAACAGACCGCTGGTGTCGCGCAAGTACTGTTCGGTGCGACCGTCCGGCATTTCGGTCTGCAACAGCCGGCCTTGGCCGTCGTGTCGATAACGCTGTCGTTCACCCAAGGCGTCGACGACCACCTGCAAATGGCCCTGGCGGTCGTACTCGAACGCTGTGGGATACCCCGAACAATCGATATGCTGGATTAACTGTCCGGTTTCATTCCACCGCAGGGTTTTGCTTTTCCCCGTGGCATCGATGATTTCCACCACCTGACCAAAGGCGTCGTAGCGATAACGTGTGGCATGCCCCAAGGGGTCGATTTCGCTGACGCAATTGCCCCGCTGGTCGTACTGATATTGCCACGCGTGGCCTGCCGCATCGGTCTCCACCAGCGGCAGCGACCAATGCTCCAGCCACAACGTCGACTCGATACGCCCCAACGGATCCTGAGTGCTGCACAGGTTGCCGGACTCGTCGTAGCCGAACTGCCATTTGCCGCCTTGTGGGTCAGTCGCGCTGAGCAACTGACGCTCCTCATTCCATTCGAATTGCCAAGTCTTTCCCAGGTTGTCGGTGTACTCAGTGATCTGATACTGCGAGTTCCAGCGGCGTGTGCTGAGACGCTGCAAGCCATCAGTAATGCGCGTCACGCCGGCCGGTAGGTCATAGTCGAACAGGTATTCGTCACCCTCATCGGTCCAGTGCCGCACCACGCGCCATTCGCTGCCGTCCACGCAGCCCCATTGGTAGTAACAACGCAGCCCGGTGGGCAGTTGATGCTCGACCATGCGCTGGCCGTTGTCATAGGCGAAGCGGCGTTGCACGTTTGCGTCGGTATCGCGAACTTCGGCCAGGTCGCCGCGAGAATCGTAGCTGTAACTGACAAGGGTTTCCCGGCTGTGATCGGGGTATAGCCGCTCGACTTGCTCCACTCGCGCCGGCCATTGCTGGCTGTAAACAAGTTCGACACGCACATGGTCGAACGTATCTCGTAAGTGGCTCAGCCGACCCTGAGTGTCATAGTCGAGGAAGATTCGGTTGTCGTTGCGATCCCCCAATTGGCTAAGGCGCAGGCGTGAGGCGGTGCCTGGCGTTGGTTCGAATAGCCGATAGAGCCCATCAACGCTTTCAATCAGTAGTTGGCCATTGGTACTGCGCCGTACGCTCAAGCCTTCTCCTGCGCTGAATACGGCACCGCCCAGCGGGATGACACCCATGTCGATCTGTCGCGCTTGCTCATCGGTATAGACCAGCCGTTCCCCACCTTCGGGGTGTACGTCAATCTCGACGCAGACCTCGTAGATCACGCTCCAGCTGGCACCGAACAGACCGTCGCGCCGCTCGTCCCGGCTGCTGTAGTAGCGCTGCCACTCGATAGGGAGCAGGCCGGGCAGGGCGAAGTCCAGATCGTCTTCCCCATCAAGAATTTTCGCGCCGGTGGAGCTGTGTACCGGGTTGGGCGAGCCTGCTACTGCAGAGGTAATGGCATTGGTCACTTGGCTGGTGCCCCACGACACCAGTCCACCAACGACCATGCACGGCAGCTTGCTGAAAAACTTGGAGCCGCCGCCACGCAGCATCAGCAGTGCGGTCACCGCCAGCCCGACACCGGGTGTTTTGCCACTGCGGATCTCGCGTACCACCACGGGGCTTCCGCCAATACGCACGTTGCTGGAGATCATCCCCGACTCGACAATCGAGGCGTCGCAGGTGCTTCGGTCACCGCTGCGGGCGGCCGGCTGACCGTTGATAGTGACCTTGCTGGAGCCTTCGGCAATAAACTGCGGCGGCATCGGGGGATGTTTGGTGCAGATCACAATATCCAGCGGTTTGGGTACTGCGCCTGGTGCAGGGACCGCCACTGTGGGTCGCCACATCTGCGAGAAAAAACCCTTGGCCATGTCAAGGTAGCTGGCTTCTTCGGGACTCCCACCTTCGGCGGGTTGCGAACTGACTGGGCCGATAGTGCCTGCGGCACGTGCAGAGGGTATGCCATTGGTAAAAGTGTTGTGGGAGCCAGTGGCGATTGTTGCCATCACCACCGGCGGGAATAACGCATTGCCTATCCAGTCACAAACTTTTGTCAGTCCCTTGTCCGCCCCCGTCTTGCTCATGCCAATGCCGACGATGATGCCCACTACGGCGCCCAGCACAAAGCAGCCTAGCCCGCCGGTTACGACCGTAATACCGGTGGCGGCCACAATTGCAGCAGTGGCGACGGCCGTAATAGCGATGTTAGCCGCAATTTCCAGCACGCCGCCCAGGATGTCGGCCATCGCCGAGGTGTGCAGCAGACCGTCGCCGAGACGTGCCGCCCAGAGAGCGTCAGACATGGATTAGGGACTTCAAGGCTTGGGATTCAGCTGCAAGGTGCTTTTGATGGTTGACCAATGGGCGCTTTCAGCATCGCCCAGGGGTTGGGCTTTGACATAACTCAGGGCAAGCATCTGCCGAGTGCCGGGTATCACAAGCGCTAACTGGTATTGATGGATACGCTCGGCGCCCTTGCTGAACTGGTTATGTACTTCGATGGCGTCTATATCCTGCGCCGCGCCTACACGAAGCGCCTTGGCCGGTTGGTAGCGCAGGTCCTGTACCTGTTTCTCCAGCTTCGCCAGTTGCTCTTCGAAGTTGCTTTGCAGCGTCTCACCATCACCTAGAAGGCTACGGCTGACGATCAACGACGTACCCAGAGCGGCGAACTTCAGGATATTGATGGAAGCATCTTGAACGTCATCGCTGGGCAGCGTGAATTGCAGTTCATTGAGTTGATAGGTCATGAAACGGAATCTCGTTATTGGCCGGAAGGTGGCTTGGGAAACATGGAATTGACGGCCGCGTCGATTTCACCCTTGACCCCTTGGCCCATGGGTGTGGTACCGCCTTTGCCCCCAATGTTCAAATGCAGATTGCCGCCGGTGTTGATCTCGGAGCTGCCCTCGGAATACACATTGATCTGCACACCAGTGAGATTGATCTGGCCGCTGGCGTTGAGCTCCAGCACGCTTTTGCCGCAAACCAGGCGCAAGTTTTCGCCCACTTCAATCAGGTAGCTCTTGCTGATGGCGTCGGTTTTGCTGAACCCCACCATAAGCATGTCGTCATGCTTGACCGCACGCACGCGGTCATTGCCAATCGTCACCACCTCGTCATGCCCGATACTCTTGTTGCGGTCATGTCCCACCGAATGACTTTCATCCACCTCCACCACGATGTCCTGATTCCGCTCGGCGTGGATATACAGCTGCTCCAACCCCTTCTTGTCCTCCATGCGGATTTCATTGAAGTTGGCCGGCGTGCCGCCCTTGCTCGAGCGGCTTTTCATGCCGCTCTGGGTGGCGTTTTCGGGCAGGTCGTAAGGCACGGTCTGCTCGGCGTTGTAGACGCGCCCGGTGATGATCGGACGGTCGGGGTCACCTTCGAGGAAGCTCACGATGACTTCCTGGCCGATCCGGGGGATCTGCATCGAGCCCCAGTTCTTGCCAGCCCAGGACTGCGACACGCGAATCCAGCACGAGCTGTTTTCGTTGGATTGGTCGTGGCGGTCCCAGTAGAAGTGCACCTTTACGCGGCCGTACTGGTCGGTCCAGATTTCCTCGCCTTTGGGCCCCACCACCAACGCGGTCTGCGGGCCCTTGACGACGGGCCGGTGGGTGCTGGCCAACGGGCGGAAGCTTTGCTGGGCGTCGATGCAGGTCAGGCTGCTGTCGAACTGCGCCGAGCCTGAGCCGCCACCGCTTTCCAGGCTTTCCTGGGTGATGTAGTAGCGGATGCCGACGATCAGGTATTCGCGGTTCTGGTCCTGACGGCTGAAGCCGGTGAGGCTGAACAGATGGCCGGAGCCCAGACCGCGCGCATTGCCGGCGAACTCGATCTGTTCATGCAGGGTTTGCAAGGCTTCGATACGGGTGCGCGCGTAGTGTTCGCCGTCTGCGCTTTGCACGTAGGTGCCGGGGTAGTCGTACAGCGGATAGTCGCCGGCGGTGTGCGGGCGTGGCATCGCCGAGCGCACGTCGAGGCTGGCGCTGGGGCGCTGGAAGTCGTAGTCGTTAAGCTCCAGCGAGCCCGGCTGCACCTCCTGCGCCAGGTGCCAGTTGTGCATGTGGTCGCGTTCGCGCTGCTGCTCGTCCTTGGGGTAGTACGGAACCGACGCGTAGCCCGGCACCGTGGTGTGCGCGCCATAGGCGTCGGCCAACACCAGCACATGGCGGTCCTGCTCATGGCGGAAGAAGTAGTAGATACCTTCCTGTTCCATCAAGCGGCTGACGAAATCGAAGCTGGTCTCGCGGTACTGCACGCAGTATTCCCACTCGCGGTACGGGCGGCTCAGGGCGTCTTCGAAGTCGGAGAAACCCAGGTCACGAAACACCTGCTTGATGATCTGCGGGATGCTCAGGTTCTGGAAAATCCGGCAGTCGGAGGTCCGGCTGAGCAGCCACAGCCACGGGCGCAGCGTCACCTGGTAACTGGCGAACTGGCCCTGGTCGATGTTCTGGCTGCACCGCGCGACAATGCCGTGGAAATGCCGTTCGCCACCGTCCGCCAGTTGCACGCCCACGCTCATCGGCTTGCCGAGCAACTGGTTGAGGTCGATGTTGGCGTCCATGGACGTCAGTTGCAGGTCGTAATTGAACAACCGGCCCAGCTCTTCACCGCCGCCCATTTCATTGAGCAACAGCACATCCGGCCCGAGGGGGCTGGTGATCTTGGCCAGGCGTGAGGCTTGGTTGAATAGCATCGGTTAACCCGTAAATTGCTTAATAACTGGAGGAACCGGCCCCAAATGTGGGAGCGGGCTTGCTCGCGAATGCGGTG
>NZ_JBAWDE010000064.1:0-23403 GCF_049590575.1 Pseudomonas sp. | reverse complement strand
GGCCAGCACAGCCACCTCAATCTACAGCCTTAGTCTTCCAGCAGCTCTTCAGCCTGACCCAGGATGTTTTCCAGGGTGAAACCGAACTCTTCGAACAGCGCCGGCGCCGGCGCCGACTCACCGTAGGTGGTCATGCCGATCACGCGGCCTTCCAGGCCCACGTACTTGTACCAGTAGTCGGCGTGCGCCGCTTCAATAGCGATACGCGCGCTGACCTGCAACGGCAGCACCGATTGCTTGTAGTCCGCGTCCTGGGCTTCGAACAGGCTGGTGCACGGCATGGACACAACGCGCACGTTGCGGCCCTGCTCGGTCAGCTTGTCGTAGGCCTGAACGGTCAGGCCCACTTCGGAACCGGTGGAGATCAGAATCAGCTCCGGCTCGCCGATGCAATCCTTGAGCACGTAGCCGCCACGGCTGATCGCAGCGATCTGTGCGTCGGTACGCACCTGGTGCTGCAGGTTCTGGCGCGAGAAGATCAGCGCCGAAGGGCCGTCCTTGCGCTCGATCGCGTGCTTCCAGGCCACGGCGGATTCGACCGCGTCGGCTGGGCGCCAGCAATCCAGGTTCGGCGTGGTGCGCAGGCTGGTCAATTGCTCGACCGGCTGGTGCGTCGGGCCGTCTTCGCCCAGGCCGATGGAGTCGTGGGTGTACACGTGGATAACGCGCTTCTTCATCAGCGCAGCCATGCGCACGGCGTTGCGGGCGTATTCCATGAACATCAGGAAGGTCGCGCCGTAAGGCACCAGGCCGCCGTGCAGGGACACGCCGTTCATGATGGCGCTCATGCCGAACTCACGCACGCCGTAGTACATGTAGTTGCCGCTGGCGTCTTCAGCCGAGACACCTTTGCAGCCTTTCCACAGGGTCAGGTTGGAACCGGCCAGGTCAGCCGAGCCGCCAAGGATCTCAGGCAGCAGCGGGCCGAAGGCGTTCAAGGTGTTCTGGCTGGCTTTACGGCTGGCGATGGTCTCGCCCTTGGCCGCGACTTCGGCGATGTAGGCCGAGGCTTTTTCCGAGAAGTCGGCAGGCAGGTCACCGGCCAGGCGGCGCACCAGTTCGTTGGCCAGCTCCGGGAATTCGGCGGAGTAGGCGGCAAAACGCTGGTCCCACTCGGCTTCGGCGGCCAGGCCTTTTTCCTTGGCGTTCCACTCGGCGTAGATGTCAGCCGGAATTTCGAACGGGCCGTGGGTCCACTTCAGCGCTTCGCGGGTCAAGGCGATTTCCGCGTCCCCCAGTGGGGCGCCGTGGCAGTCTTCTTTACCTTGCTTGTTCGGCGAACCGAAGCCGATGGTGGTCTTGCAGCAGATCAGGGTTGGCTGCTCGCTCTTGCGCGCGGTGTCGATGGCGGTCTTGATCTCTTCCGGATCGTGGCCGTCGACGTTGCGGATCACCTGCCAGTTGTAGGCTTCGAAACGCTTCGGGGTGTCGTCGGTGAACCAGCCTTCGACTTCGCCATCAATGGAGATGCCGTTGTCATCGTAGAAAGCAATCAGCTTGCCCAGGCCCAGGGTGCCGGCCAGGGAGGCGACTTCGTGGGAAATGCCTTCCATCATGCAGCCATCACCCAGGAACACATAGGTGTGATGGTCGACGATGTTGTGGCCAGGGCGGTTGAATTGCGCGCCGAGGACTTTTTCTGCCAGGGCGAAGCCCACGGCGTTGGCCAGGCCTTGGCCCAGGGGACCGGTGGTGGTCTCGACGCCTGGGGTGTAGCCGAATTCCGGGTGGCCCGGGGTGCGGCTGTGCAGCTGGCGGAAGCTCTTGAGGTCATCGATGGTGACGTCGTAGCCGGTCAGGTGCAGCAGCGAATAGATCAGCATCGAGCCGTGGCCGTTGGACAGCACGAAGCGGTCACGGTCGGCGAACGACGGGTTGCTCGGGTTGTGTTTCAGGTAGTCACGCCAAAGTACCTCGGCGATATCCGCCATGCCCATCGGGGCACCGGGATGGCCGCTGTTGGCTTTTTGCACGGCATCCATGCTGAGGGCACGAATGGCGTTGGCACGCTCACGACGGCTGGGCATCGCTGATCTCCTGGAGTTTGCTTAAAAGAAACGGAAAAAAGGACCGGCATTTTCCCTCAGCCACCGCCTGCGGGCAATGACAGATAGTGACTTGAGGGTGTTTTTCCTGTGGTTTGAGCGGGTTGGCGCGTCTAAAGGTTATAGCGGCTGCTTATAACCACCGATTATCGACCAATATCAAAACTTTTTGATATTGGCCTTGCGGGCGCTTCAACCCGTCACTAGACTGCTGGCCTTATGAACTTACCCATGCCCACCCTGCGTCCCGACGACGACGATGAGCTGGCCGCCTTGTGCAAGGCCGCTGGTGACCCGTTGCGCCTGAACGTATTGCGCGCATTGGCCAACGACTCCTTTGGCGTATTGGAACTGGCGCAGATCTTCGCCATCGGCCAGTCCGGCATGAGCCATCACCTGAAGGTCCTGGCCCAGGCCGACCTGGTGGCCACCCGCCGCGAAGGCAACGCGATTTTTTACCGGCGCGCCTTGCCCCACACCGAACTGCTGGGCGGCAAGCTGCACACCGCCCTGCTTGAAGAAGTCGACAACCTCGACCTGCCCGGCGACGTGCAGTCGCGTATCGGCCAGGTCCATGGGCAACGCGCTGCAGCCAGCCAGGACTTTTTCGCACGGGTTGCCGAGAAGTTTCGCGCCCAGCAGGACCTGATCGCCGGCCTGCCCCAATACCGCGACAGCGTACTGGCGCTGCTCGACAAGCTGAGCTTCAGTAATACAGCCACGGCTGTCGAAGTCGGCCCAGGGGATGGCGGTTTTCTGCCGGAACTGGCACGGCGTTTTCATCAGGTCACCGCGCTGGACAACAGCCCGGCGATGCTCGAACTGGCGCGCCAGCTTTGCGAGCGTGAAGCACTGGGCAACGTCCGCCTGCAGTTGGCGGACGCGCTTAATCACAACAGTCTGCAAGCCGACTGCGTGGTGCTGAATATGGTGCTGCACCATTTCGCCGCCCCCGCCGACGCCCTCAAGCAGATGGCGAAGTTGCTGCAACCCGGCGGTAGCCTGCTGGTCACAGATTTATGCAGCCACAACCAGAATTGGGCCAGGGAGGCCTGCGGTGATCTCTGGTTGGGTTTTGAACAGGACGATCTGGCCCGTTGGGCCACCGCTGCGGGACTCGTTCCCGGGGAAAGCCTCTATGTAGGTTTACGTAATGGTTTCCAGATCCAGGTCCGCCATTTTCAGCGGCCGGCTGGCGACACTCACCATCGGTAAAATCAGGAAAACATCGAGATGAGCGAATACTCCCTTTTCACCTCCGAGTCCGTGTCTGAAGGGCATCCGGACAAAATCGCCGACCAGATCTCTGACGCGGTGCTGGACGCTATCATTGCTGAAGACAAGTTCGCCCGTGTGGCGTGCGAGACTCTGGTGAAAACCGGTGTAGCGATCATCGCCGGCGAAGTCACCACCACGGCCTGGGTCGACCTGGAACAGATCGTCCGTGACGTGATCACCGACATCGGCTACAACAGCTCGGACGTCGGTTTCGACGGCGCGACCTGCGGCGTGATGAACATCATCGGCAAGCAGTCCCCCGACATCAACCAGGGTGTCGACCGCGCCAAGCCTGAAGATCAGGGCGCCGGCGACCAGGGCCTGATGTTCGGCTACGCCAGCAACGAAACCGACGTGCTGATGCCGGCACCGATCACCTTCTCGCACCAGTTGGTGCAGCGCCAGGCCGAAGCCCGCAAAACCGGCCTGCTGCCTTGGCTGCGCCCGGACGCCAAGTCCCAGGTGACCTGCCGTTACGAAGGCGGCAAAGTCGTGGGTATCGACGCCGTTGTACTGTCGACCCAGCACAACCCGGACGTGTCCTACGCCGACCTGCGCGAAGGCGTGATGGAGCTGATCGTCAAGCACGTGCTGCCTGCCGAACTGCTGTCCAAGGACACCCAGTTCCACATCAACCCGACTGGCCAGTTCATCATCGGTGGCCCAGTGGGCGACTGCGGCCTGACCGGTCGCAAGATCATCGTCGACAGCTACGGCGGCATGGCCCGTCACGGCGGTGGCGCGTTCTCGGGTAAAGACCCGTCCAAAGTTGACCGTTCCGCCGCCTACGCCGGTCGCTACGTGGCCAAGAACATCGTCGCGGCCGGCCTGGCCGAGCGTTGCGAGATTCAGGTGTCCTACGCCATTGGTGTAGCCCAGCCTACGTCGATCTCGCTGAATACCTTCGGCACCGGCAAGATCAGCGATGACAAGATCGTCAAGCTGGTGCGCGAGATCTTCGACCTGCGCCCTTACGCCATCACTACCATGCTCGACCTGCTGCACCCGATGTACCAGGAAACCGCAGCCTACGGCCACTTCGGCCGTACCCCTGCGCAGAAGACTGTCGGCGGCGACACCTTCACCACCTTCACCTGGGAAAAGACCGATCGCGCCAACGACCTGCGCACTGCTGCAGGCCTGTAAACGCCCACGGTACACAAGGCCCTGCCGGGTTTTCCCGGCGGGGCTTTTTATTGCCCGGCGATTCGCGGCGGCGCTCACAATTTTTGGATCCAATACTTGCAGGCCAAATAATGGCCCACTAGAATCCGCGCCCTCTCGGGCCCTCTACCTTATTTGGATATTGCCCTGCGCCAGCCCGAGATCGATACGCGCGAAGGCAATCGAACATTGAGGTTTTTCATGCGTTTTTCCACGCTCGCCCCTGCCGCCCTTCTGCTCAGCCTGTTCGCCCTGCCGGCCCAATCCGCCGACCTGAGCGCACTGAGTGGCGCCCTGACCTCCCAACTGGGTGGCGGCAATGCCGGCGACTGCCAAAAGCAAGCCGCGGACCTGCAAATCAAAATCGATGCCGCCGAAGCCCAGAAGGACACGCTGAAAGTGAAGGCCTTCAAAGCCGCACAAGACCAGGTCAACAAAGGCTGTAACAAACTGGCTGACGCCCAAGCCAAAGCCGACGCCAAGCAGCAAACCCAAGAGGCCAAGGCCGATAAGCCTGACGCCGTGAAAGCTCTGGGTGGCCTGTTCAAGTAAATAGAAACACCCAGTAAAAAGCCCCGCAGTGTCGGGGCTTTTTTGCGGGCGAATGAATCCTTTAGGCTGGGCACCCTATTCGGAGCAAGGATGCTCATGATGCGTTTGCTTATTGCCCTGCTGTTCAGCGCCCTGCCACTTTGGGCCTGGGCCGAAGATTGCCCCGACGCAGCCCGAACACAGGTCGACGCCCTGGCAGAGCAGGTGCGCCATTGGGACGACAGCTACCACCGGCTCGGCCAGTCGCCGGTCAGCGATGACCTCTACGACCAGGCCCGCCAGCGTCTTGAGCATTGGCGCAAATGTTTTCCCCATCCCGCTGCGGCGCCTGGCAACCCACTGGCCAGTGCGCGCGGCCCCCTGCCCCACCCAATCGCCCATACCGGCCTGCAAAAACTGCGGGATGAGCCAGCCGTCAGCGCCTGGATCGGCAGCCGCCAGGATGTGTGGATTCAACCCAAGGTCGACGGCGTGGCCGTGACCCTGGTGTATCGCCGAGGCCAGTTGAGCCAAGTCATCAGCCGTGGCGATGGCGTGCTCGGCCAGGATTGGTCAGCCTCTGCGCGCAAGCTACCCGGCATCGTCCAGCAGTTGCCGGAACCTGTCGACCTGGTGCTGCAGGGCGAGCTCTATTGGCGCCTCGACGAGCACGTGCAATCGGCACGCGGCGGGCTCAATGCGCGCGGCAAGGTGGCCGGGCTGATGAACCGCAAACACTTGAGCGAGACGGAAGCGGCGGGGATCGGCTTGTTCGTCTGGGCCTGGCCCGAGGGCCCCGCGTCTTTCACCGAGCGCCTGGCCAGCCTGGCACGCTGGGGCTTCACCGACAGCCAGCGCTACAGCCAGCCGATTCAAGACATCACCCAGGCTGCCCGCTGGCGCACCCATTGGTATAACCATCCGCTGCCGTTCGCCAGCGACGGCGTGGTGCTGCACCAGGCCCAGCGCGCACCCGCGATGCGCTGGCAGGTCAGCACACCCTACTGGGCGGTCGCCTGGAAGTACCCGGCGGCAGAAGCTCTGGCGCTGGTGCGCCACGTGCACTTCAACATCGGGCGTACCGGGCGCATCACTCCAATGCTGGAACTGGAGCCGGTGCGCCTGGACGATCGGCAGATCAGCCGGGTCAGCGTTGGCTCGTTGAAGCGTTGGCAATCGTTGGATATCCGCCCTGGCGACCAGGTGTCCATCAGCCTGGCAGGCCAGGTAATCCCGCATCTGGACCAGGTCATCTTGCGCACCCGTGCAAGAGCAGACCTGCAAGTCCCTAACCCCTTGGACTTCCATGCGATGAGTTGCTGGCAACTGGACCCAGGCTGCGAGGAACAACTGCTCGCACGCCTCACCTGGCTCAGCGGCAAACAAGGGCTGGCCTTGCCGCATATCGGGCGAGAGACTTGGAACGTAATGATCCAGGCCGGTCTAATCGCAGGCTTTCTCGATTGGTTGACCCTGGATGCGGCAGAGCTTGCTAACATTGAAGGCTTCGGCGAGCGCAAGCGTGCGCGTGTGCTCGATAGCCTTCGCAGCGCACGGCAACGACCCTTTGCTCAGTGGCTCAAGGCTCTGGGCATACCGCCTGCGGCGCGTAACGAGCTGGAAGGCGACTGGCAGACGCTGGCCGCCAAAGACACCCAAGCCTGGCTGGCCATCGACGGTATCGGCCCGGGCCGCGCGGCGCAACTCAGCGCTTTTTTTCGCGACCCTTACATAAAGGCCTTGGCTGAAGCACTGCATGTGGCCGGGATAGACGGTTTTTGAACCCGGCCCTAGCACTTTTGAACCGCGGCAGAATTCACCCTGCCATCCGATTGCGACCTTGGAGCTGTTTATGAAATTTCTTGCCCCCTTTGCCTTGCTGACTGTCGCAACCTTCATGGCCACGCCGTTGCTGGCCGCCGAAGACGCCCCGCCACTCACCGGCTGCGCCGCCAAGCGCCAGGCCATCAGCACCCAGATCGACCAGGCCAAGGCCCATGGCAACAGCGCGCAACAGGCCGGCCTGGAAAAAGCCCTCAGCGAAGTCACCGCCAACTGCACCGACGCGGCGTTGAAGAAGGAGCGCGAAAACAAGGTGCTCGACGCCAAGCACGAAGTCAGCCGCCGTCAGGCCGACCTCGACAAGGCGATGAAAAAGGGCGACGCCGACAAGATCAACAAGCGCAAGGACAAGCTCGCCCAGTCGCGCAAAGAACTGCAGGACGCTGTGGAAGAACTTGACCAGTAAGCTCGGTCAGTGGTCGCGAAATTGCTTATGGCAGGCGCTGCAGGCATCTTCGACTTTCTGCACCGCAGGCCCCAGGTTACTGGCTTTGTAAGGCTGGACCTGGCTGGCGACCACCAATTCACCGGTGGCCGTCTCCAGGTTGCGCGCCAGTGCCTGGAAGCGTGCCTGTTGTTGCCAGACATCGTCCTTGGCGCTGGTGTGATCTTCTTCGCGCACACTCGGGAAATGCTTCCACGGCTCATGGGACAGCGCATCCAGCTTGGCCGCGCCTTCAGCGAACTTCGCACCGTCGAACGGGATGCGCCCACGCAGCATGCCACCCAGGTCTTCGCCGGTCTTGAGCATCTGCTTGAAAATCGCCTTGCGCTGGCCCAGCGGGGAATTCGGATCGACACCGCCACAGGCGGACAGGCTCAGACAGGCCAGCAATACAACCGTCAGTTTTTTAAAAGTCATGGTGGCTCGGGGTCACGGGAAACGGCGGCCAGTATCCTCGCCCCGCGCGCAAAGACCAATACCCCTATTAATAATAAGGGTTGCCCGAAAGCATTGAAGTGCGGGCAATCGCTTCAGGAATGATGTGTATGAAAAGCTTAGTTAGACCCTGGAGCCGCCGCCTGGCGTGGGCTCTGCCAATGCTTGCGCTGCTCGCCGGTTGCGACGGTAGCAAAGATGCCGGCAAAGTGTCGTCCCCACCCGAGCCCGCCAAACCCCACGCCGTCGCCACCTATGTGAGTGCGCCGTGGGAAGCCTTGCCGGCCGTGTCCGACAGCGACCTGCTGGCCGGGTTTGAATCCTGGCGCAGCGCCTGCCTGCGCCTCAAGGCCGACCCGGTATGGGGTGCGACCTGTGCGGCGGCCGCCACGGTGCCGGGCAATCCAGTAGCGGTGCGCGGGTTTCTCAAGGAACGCCTGGATGTGTTCGGCCTACGCTCGGCCGACGACACCCCCAACGGCTTGATCACCGGCTACTACGAACCGGTCTACCCCGGCAGCCTGACCAAAACCGCCAAGGCCAATGTGCCGGTGTACGGCGTCCCGGATGACATGATTATCGTCAACCTGGAAAGCATCTACCCCGAACTCAAGGGCAAGCGCCTGCGCGGTCGCCTGGAAGGTCGAGTGCTCAAGCCGTATGACGACGCCAGCACCATCAACGGCAAGGGCTCCACCGCCAAGCCGATTGCCTGGCTGACCAACCCGATGGACCTGCAGTTCCTGCAGATCCAGGGTTCAGGGCGGATTCAACTGGCCGGTGGCCGCCAACTGCGTGTCGGCTATGGGGACCAGAATGGCTACCCTTATCGTCCCATCGGCCGCTGGCTGGTGGAGCAAGGCGAGCTGAAGAAGGAAGACGTGACCATGGGCGCGATCAGCGCCTGGGCCAAGGCCAACCCGCAGCGCATCCCGGAACTGCTGGCGAGCAACCCCAGCTATGTGTTTTTCAGCGCCCGCCCCGACAGCAATGAAGGCCCGCGCGGTTCGCTGAACGTGCCACTGACCGCCGGCTACAGCGTGGCGGTGGACCGCAAGGTGATTCCGCTGGGCAGCCTGTTGTGGCTGTCTACCACCAAGCCGGATGGCTCGCCCATTGCCCGGCCGGTGGCGGCGCAGGACACCGGCGGTGCCATCACCGGTGAAGTGCGGGCGGACTTGTTCTGGGGCACGGGCGATGCGGCCGGTGAATTGGCCGGAAACATGAAACAGCAAGGGCAGATCTGGATGTTATGGCCTAAAGGCGCAGCATTGCCGCACGTGCCGGATGTGCCTACCGGGACCTGACAGACGCCAGAGATCAAATGTAGGAGCGGGCTTGCTCGCTCCCACAGGGGATTTGCGGCAAACGTTAGATCGAGACAAAGAAGAAGCTGGCAATCAACGCCATGCCCACCGCCCACACCAGCGAGCGCAGCATCGCCCAGTCGGCCAGGTAGCAAATGATGTACAGCAGGCGACTGGTGATAAACAACACGGCCAGCACGTTGATGGTCACCAGCGAGGCCGTACCGGCCAGGTGCGCAATAATCACCGCCGCGGCAAATGCCGGGGTCACTTCAAAGCTGTTGAGCTGTGCGCTGTGCGCCCGTTTGGCAAACCCGTCAAGGGTGTCCAGGAAGGCTCGTGGATCGTGGTTCTGCCGCGGCCCGAATTTACCGCCGCTGAACTTGGCGACCCCCGTGCACAGGTAAGGCAGAAAAATTGCGATCAATACACACCAGAAGGCCGCCGTCATCACTGATTCCTTTTGTCGTTTGCTTTTTAGTTTGAAGCAGAAATTAGAGTTTTAGCACTAAAGATACCAAGCCGCACTCACGGCTATGAGCATGCCGCGTGCCGAAAGGTTCTATCGCGCCTTGCAACATCACGCCGTCACTGCGGTCCATCCCTCCACTAACCACCCTCCCCCAACTTCCAAGGACCCCGGATGCTTGAACTTGTCGCCGCCTTCATCTGCCTCACCACCCTGCTCACTTATGTGAATTTCCGTTTTATCGGCCTGCCGCCCACCATCGGCGTGATGGTCACGGCGCTGCTGTTTTCGCTGATCCTGCAAGGCTTGAGCGTGCTCGGTTACCCTGGCCTCGAAGAGCGTATCCAGCAACTGATCGGCCAGATCGACTTCGGCGACTTGCTGATGAACTGGATGCTCTCGTTCCTGCTGTTCGCCGGCGCGTTACACGTCAACCTCAACGACCTGCGCAGCTACCGCTGGCCCATCGGCCTGCTGGCAACCTTTGGCGTGTTGATTGCCACCGTAGTGATCGGCAGCCTGGCGTACTACATCTTTGCCCTGTTTGGCTGGCACGTGAGCTTCCTCTACTGCCTGTTGTTCGGCGCGCTGATTTCGCCCACTGACCCGATTGCGGTACTCGGCGTGCTGCGCACGGCCAACGCTTCCAAACCGCTGAAAACCACGATCGTCGGCGAATCGCTGTTCAACGACGGCACGGCAGTGGTGGTGTTTACCGTGTTGCTGGGCATCGCACAGTTGGGTGAAACGCCCACCGTTGGGGCCACCGCCATGCTGTTCGCCCATGAAGCCATTGGCGGCGTGGTGTTCGGCGCATTGATCGGCTACCTGGTGTACCTGATGATCAAGAGCATCGAGCAGCATCAGATCGAAGTGATGCTGACTTTGGCACTGGTCATCGGCGGCTCGGCGATGGCCACTGAACTGCACGTGTCCGCGCCGATTGCGATGGTGGTGGCCGGGCTGATCATCGGCAACCTGGGGCGCAAGCTGGCGATGAACGACATGACCCGTCGCTACCTGGACGGCTTCTGGGAATTGCTCGATGACATGCTCAACGCCCTGCTGTTCGCGCTGATCGGCATGGAACTGCTGCTGTTGCCGTTCAACTGGCTGCATGTGTTCGCAGCCAGTTTGCTGGCGGTGGCGATATTGCTGTCACGTTTGCTGACCGTGGCCCCGGCGATCCTGTTGCTGCGGCGCTGGCGCAGCGTGCCGCGCGGCACTATCCGCATCCTGACCTGGGGCGGTTTGCGCGGCGGGGTATCGGTCGCCCTGGCCCTGGCCTTGCCGTTGGGCCCGGAGCGTGACCTGTTGCTGAGCATCACCTATATCGTGGTGCTGTCGTCAATCCTTCTGCAGGGCCTGAGCATTGGCAGGCTGGTCAAGCATGTGACCCGCGATGAACCTTTGCCCGCCCGCGAACCGGCTCACTGAGCAGCGACAGTCTGATCGTTGAAAAACAATCTCTGAGCCGCCGCCCGGTCAATGGTGGCTCGGTACACCTTCAACAGTCGCTCGTTATCGCCCCGAGCCGTCCGTAGTTGATGGCCGAAGCTCTCATAAGGCGAGTCATAGGGTTTCAGATGCGCCGACGTGAAACTCAGTGCGTCGGTTTGCCCAGGCGCGTAGTGAAAATGGGCGAACCAAAGTATCTCCGGAGCCTGCGCTGAATCGGCCCTGACCTTCTGGATATAGAAACTGCGAAACAACGGCGGCGTGCCGGAGCCCGGCGACCGATGAGTGCCCGGCACCTCTTTAATCTCGACAACGCCTTCGGCGACCAAGTCCTCTACGCCCATCACATCAGGTGCCCGCGCCAGGATCATGCGCTGTTGAGCCTGACGCGCCACGGCGATCAGGTTATTCGCTTTCTCATTCATTATCTCGACCAGTCTCTCGTGCAACGGGTCGCGACCCAGAGCATGCTCCCGCTCCGCCGTCGTGAGTCGTACATCCTCGAAAAGCGTTTCTGCCATTTGCTCCAGCTCCCCACGGACCGCACGACTGGACAGCCGTGAGTTGGCTTCCAGCGCTGGCAGGCGCAACAGCATATTTTCCGCCTGGCGGATCAGTCGCTGGCTATTGATGTAGTGACGGGTTTGCCATTGGGCGGGCCTGCTCGGTCCAGCAACCGCCAGATGCTGCCAGTCATTTTCCAAGCGGCTTTTCTCAAACGAGGCATACACCAGTCCGGTGTAGGGATCGACAAAGTTTATGTGATCATTGTCCGCCCCCCGACTGCCCACCAACGTTCCAAAGCGGCTGCTCTGAACCATCCTCACCGGCCTGCCGGCCAGGGACTTGCCCAAGGCCGCGCCCGCCTGGCTGCCAGGCTGCCCGTAATACTTCAGCGCGTCCTGAATCAGCTCAACGCGAAGCTTGCGCAGATATTCACGAAGCTCCGCCAATGTGATCAGATCGATAAATTCAGCAGGGATCGTCGCCACCTGCTGCAGGCGCGTATCCAACCATGCAAATTCATCAATCGCTTCATTGAGCACGCGAAGACGAACAGCAGAGGCAAAAGTCGCGTCTTCACACAAACGCCGATAACTGGACAGTCTCAACCGGCAACGCAAGTTGGTGTCGATCAACATATACAGGGCGTCCATACCGGGCGCCCTGGCCCGCTCCCTCAGGCAACGCAGGAACATGGGGCGCAAGCCGGCTTCCTTCCAGGCCAGAGACTTCGCTTGCCCGCTCCACTCAGGCACGTCCAGCACTGCAGTTTGAGTATCGCCCGCGACCACCGCCTGCAACAACGCCTCAAAGCTTTCCAGTTGTTCGCGGCACAGCACGATCGCCCGCATATGCACACCGGCTACCTGATAGAGCAAAAGCCTGTAAGTGGCCGTTGGCTTCGTAAGGGCCACATCCTGCAACGAGAGCGTGTAGACCCGGGCAGGATCGCTCATCGCCTGTTGATAAAGCGTGCGACGGCGCACCGACATCACGCCAATCTGCAAGCGCAGGGCACGCACCTTGCTGGCCAGAAAACGGCTGCGCAACCAGGCATATTCGGCCACTACCTCAACACGCGTGCGCTGCTGCAACAGGTCCAGCAGCACACTGACGCGCTGTCGGTACACGGCGATTTTATGGTTTTCACGATCAAGACCGAGCAGGCGTTTTTCGAAGCCCCCTTCGTTGCCAACCCGCTCGATCTCAGCGTGGTCGGGGAGTTGCGCGGCCCGGAACTCATCATGGAGCGCATCGAAACGCTGCCTCAAGGCGTGCGCGGTGTCCGCCGTCCGCGCCTCGCCGGGCGCCCCGCCGCGCAGGCGCAACGTAAGGTCCAGCGTCCAGCGCCCGCTGGCATCCGACTTGAGCCAAGGCCCCAGACGTCCGCTGGCAGAGACCACCCGCGCCGCGTGTGGCTGAACTTGCACGAGGAACTCATCACCGTCCACTTCGGCATACCAACGGTCCTTGTGCTGATAAAGGCCAGCGCCAACCCCCTCCTTGACTCGGCTTGCGGCGGCCGGACGGGTTACGGCAAACGTCTTGAGGTCGGCAAGCAGAGATGCTGTCAATCGCGCGGAGGACGTGGTCCAGGAATACTCGACAGGCAGTTCGGTGACGGCCTTATCCAGCCCGGCCTCCATGCTCGGCAACTGTACGATTGAACTCTGCGGCACAAGTGCGCTGTCGGGACCGACCTTGGCGCCTGGTGCCTCAGGCGTGGGGGCCCGTCCTTCAGCGTCATCGTCCGGGGGCCTTGCCGCGCTGACGGGGTCGGCGGAGTAATGCATGAGCACCAGCGCCATGTTCAGGAAGAACCCGGCAAGCAGCGGTGCGCGCGCTTGCTGATCGCCAGACCTCAACGCCGCGATCTGCTCATGCACACCCCAGGCCACCAGCAGCCAACCCACTACGGCCAGAGGCCCGGTGACAAACGGCATCACGCTGTTCAACCCCAGGGAGAGCCCTTCCATGCGCCGCGCCCATAGGTTTTCCTGGTTCGATACCGACTGTTCCTGCGCCTGTTCCAGCACTGCCCGGACCTGACTGTCGTAAAGATGCGCGGCGTAATCGTCACTGATTTCATCAGTCCCCAGGGCAGCCGGCAGGCTGGTCAAGGCATCGATCAGCAGGGCCAACCCGTCAATGGAGTTGAAGCGCGGTGCATTGAAGCCCTGCCCCTGGTAAGTGGCGCGTGCGTCAGGCGTCATCCAGGCCAATACTTGCTGTTGCAGAACGCCGGCCTCGGCAATGGCGGCCAGCAACGCCTGATGACTCGCGAATTCTCGCAGCTTGGGCTCACCCATCGGGCTATAGAGCACTACAGGGCCACGGCCAATGTGCTTTGGGCCGAAAACAAACATATTGATGACAATGTCCGCTGTGGCCGTTGCGCTGGCCTTGAACGCCAAAGGCCGCAGCACTATGGCCTCGGCCCCCACGTAGCGTTCGGCGGGCGCGGCCTTTAACACTGCGGCCACCGTGGCATGGCCCAGGCGGCTGAAACCATGCAGCCCACGGCTGTAGAATTCCAGCGCCAGCATCGGCAGTTCCAAACGCAATTGCTGGATAAAATGGCGGCTGCGCCATTGCACCTCGGCCGGGGTGTCTTTGAGTTTAACGGCAGCCAGTTTCGGGTAGTTCTGACCGATATCCACCTGGGTGACCAATGCCTTGATGGCCGCCCCTGTCATCCACGCGGGTGCGCGGCTGCCATCGCGCAACGTGACATTGATGCTATCTCCGGGCAACGCTTGCAAATTCTCCAGGGCAACCCTGAGCAACGTCGTAATGGTTTTTACGGGAAAGCCCCCGGCCGCAGAAGCTCCACGCACAGTATGCACGGTGATGATCACATCTTCAGGGTCGACCCTGCTGGCCTGCGGGTATGCAGCCAGCACCTGCTGGCGTGCGTAGTCCAGCAGTGAGGGCACTCCTTCGTCAAAGGGTTTCCAGGTGGGCAGGCCAAACAGCGAACCCATCGCCTGCAGGTACTGGCTGTAGAGTTGGCACGTCTCACGGCTGGCATTTTGCAGCCATGTGGGCAGGGCCGCATACAATTTGCTTAATTCACTATCGGGGTCCAGGTGCAGCGTGTCGAAGTCTCCGGTCACCAGCCAGTGAATATACGCCAGCATGGGGCCGCCCCAATAAGCCGTGACGCGCCCGCGCTCGAAGCCAACCTGCAGATCGTCCAGCTGCTTGATTAGGAATGTCAGGGCAAGTTGGTCGAACATGTTCGAGCGCGGCTCATACAGTCGCCATTGCATGGCCTGCCCCGGCGCCAGTCCGGTAAGGCGCTTGCGCAGCCCCGCCCCCAGGTCCGCAGGCGAATCGAACACTTCGATACCCCTGCCGAGGCTGAACAGCAGTAGCGCGTCGCCCGCTGTCTGCGGGTTAGCCAGGACCATGCCGCGCAGTAATTCCAGCTTCTGGCTGCCGGATACCCCCCACTGGTCCACGAGGTAGGCGCGAGTCATCGTGGTCCGCAAATTGTTATCGGGGGCGAGCACTACGTCCTCAATCATTTGGCGCTGCACGGTCGTCATGTAGGTGTGATCGGCAAGGCGCTTGAGGCCGTCTTTAAGCAGGCCGGAGAGCAGTTCGAAACGGTTGCTGGCGGTTTCCGTCAATGCGATCCAATCATCAATCAATGCTTGGCGGCACGTCTGCAACAGTTGTGCACCTCGTTCATTGACCGCTGTTTGCGCGTCGAGCAGCTTGATCCCCGACGGTTTGATCGGCCCGGCATCTGGCTGCTCCGTCAGGAGCTGGCCTTGGGTGTAATCAACCCAGGCATCTTCGACGAAGCGTTTGATCAGTTGATCCACCAAGCTTGAACGATCGCTGACGCCCTGCACCACGTTCTGGTCAACGCAGTGATAGCGCGGTGTCAGCAATACCGGCGTAGCGTCGGTTACCACCGCTTCCGGAAACTGTGCGCGCAAGGCTCGCTGCAAATCCCGTGCGGCAATCACCGGGAGGGCGGTTCGCGAAGAGAATAGTGTCTGGATATCCACCGCGGTACGCCGCAGTGAAGCGAGGCCGCCGAGGGAAGAAAGCTGGGATGTCATGAACACGTCCTTGTTAAGACGCGGCCCTGTACGCGGGAAGTGCTGCAGCGCCAGTCAGCTCGCCCCCACAGCCTGGGGGCGAGCCGGTCGGCAAGGGCGGCAAAGGAATACCACCCTCGTCAATGAGCCTAGGGCTTCTTGTCAATCGAATGCGGGTGGCGCGGGTCGGCGGGCTTGCCCGGCAAACTGCTTTCACTGCGAATCTGCGCGTGGCTGATCAGGGCGAAGATAAAACTGCCGCCGATGATATTGCCTGCCAGGGTCGGGCCGGCGAATACCAGCCAGAAGTCCTTCCACGGCAGTTCGCCGGCAAACACCAGGTACGAGACTTCCGCCGAGCCGACCACGATGTGGGTGAAATCTCCCAGCGCCATCAGGTAAGTGATCAGGATGATGATGAACATCTTCGCGCTTTCCATGGACGGGATCATCCACACCATGGTCGCGATCATCCAGCCGGAAATAATGCCCTTGGCAAACATCTGACCGGGGTCGTTTTCCATGACCTTGCGACCGATTTCGAGGAAGGCCATGTCGGTCTTCGTATCAAAGATCGGCAGGTGCAGCATCACGTAGGCCACCAGCAACGTACCGCACAGGTTGCCCACCAGCACCACCGACCAAAGGCGCAACAGGCGCCCGGCATTGGCCAGGGTCGGCTTGCTCATCACCGGCAGCACGGCGGTCAGGGTGTTTTCCGTGAACAGTTGCTGGCGCGCCAGGATGACCGCGAGAAAGCCTGCGCAGTAGCCGAAGCTGGCGATGACCTTGAAGCCCTCGCCGTCCGGCAGGCGTGAGTTGAGCAGGCCCATGCCCATCAGTGACAGGCCCATGGTCAGGCCGGCAGCCAGCGCCGACCACCACAAGGCCGCCACGTTGCGTTCCAATTCCTGGTCGCCCTGGGTACGGATGATTTCATGCAGCACCGCCGCGCGGGGCGGCTGGTTTTTGTCGACGTCGTGTTGCTCTTCTTGCGACAGGTTGGGGGTCTTGCCGTCTTCTTGCGTGGCCATGGGCGTACCTGAACGGGGGGTGTTGTTCAGGTACGACCTGTCGCCCATCAAGAGCGTTCACTGGCCCGCTGCAGGATTATTCGCGGATGCCGTCTTCCTGGAACTGATCTTTCACGTACTTGATCTCGGTACGCCCGTGCGGCGCCGGCAGGCCGTCTTCGCCGAGGTTGACAAAGACCATTTTTTCCACGGTCAGGATGCTTTTGCGGGTGATCTTGTTGCGCACTTCACAGGTCAGGGTGATCGAGGTGCGGCCGAACTCGGTGGCGGTGATGCCCAACTCGATGATGTCGCCCTGGCGCGAGGCGCTGACGAAGTTGATTTCGGAGATGTACTTGGTCACTACGCGCTGGTTGCCCAGCTGGACGATCGCGTAGATCGCCGCTTCTTCGTCGATCCAGCGCAGCAGGCTGCCACCGAACAGGGTGCCGTTGGGGTTGAGGTCTTCGGGTTTTACCCATTTGCGGGTGTGGAAGTTCATGGTCACTCCAAAGCGTCTTGCGAAATGATGGGCAACATCATGGCAGAGCACGGGCCCAAGCTCTATGCGCCATTGCCTATCAAGCCCATGAGCGATCTTCATATGGCCGACAGAAAGGCTTGGGAAGTCGGGCGCACACAGCTATAATCGCCACCGCTTCAAAACGGTCATCTTCAGTTGATACCGTTCTCCCGCCACCTGTCCGAGGGGCGCTGCAGCAGGTTCAACCTGTCAGGCTCGGATGGGGCGTTGTCTGGCCTGCTTACCCGGTCGGATACTAAACGCACAACGGCGCCCATTCGCACACTACGAATGGAGGCTCTTCATGAGCGCTGTAATTACGCCTGCAGATTTCACCGACTACAAAGTCGCCGACATGTCCCTCGCCGCCTGGGGCCGTCGCGAAACCTTTATCGCCGAATCCGAAATGCCAGCCCTGATGGGTCTGCGCCGCAAGTACGCCGCTGAGCAGCCGCTCAAAGGCGCGAAGATCCTCGGCTGCATCCACATGACCATCCAGACTGCCGTGCTGATCGAAACCCTGGTTGCCCTGGGTGCCGAAGTGCGTTGGTCGTCCTGCAACATTTTCTCGACTCAAGACCAGGCCGCCGCCGCTATCGCTGCTGCCGGCATCGCCGTGTACGCCTGGAAAGGCGAGACCGAAGAAGAGTACGAGTGGTGCCTGGAGCAAACCATCCTCAAAGATGGCAAGCCATGGGACGCCAACATGATCCTCGACGACGGCGGCGACCTGACCGAGCTGTTGCACAAGAAATACCCGCAAATCCTCGACCGCGTCCACGGCGTGACCGAAGAAACCACCACCGGCGTACACCGCCTGCTGGACATGCTGGCCAAGGGCGAGCTGAAAATCCCGGCCATCAACGTCAACGACTCGGTGACCAAGAGCAAGAACGACAACAAGTACGGCTGCCGTCACAGCCTGAACGATGCCATCAAGCGCGGCACCGACCACCTGCTGTCGGGCAAGCAAGCCCTGGTGATCGGCTACGGTGACGTGGGCAAGGGTTCGTCCCAGTCGCTGCGTCAGGAAGGCATGATCGTTAAAGTCTCCGAAGTTGACCCGATCTGCGCCATGCAAGCCTGCATGGACGGTTTCGAAGTGGTTTCGCCGTTCATCGACGGCCACAACGACGGCACCGAAGCGAGCATCGACAAGGCCCTGCTGGGCAAGATCGACCTGATCGTGACCACCACCGGTAACGTGAACGTGTGCGATGCAAACATGCTCAAGGCCCTGAAAAAGCGCGCCGTGGTGTGCAACATCGGCCACTTCGACAACGAAATCGACACCGCTTTCATGCGCAAGAACTGGGCATGGGAAGAAGTGAAGCCACAGGTACACAAGGTTCACCGTACCGGCGCGGGTGATTTCGACCCGCAGAACGACGACTACCTGATCCTGCTGGCCGAAGGCCGTCTGGTCAACCTGGGCAACGCCACTGGCCACCCAAGCCGTATCATGGATGGCTCGTTCGCCAACCAGGTACTGGCTCAGATCTTCCTGTTCGGCCAGAAATACGCCGACCTGTCGCCTGCCCAGAAAGCCGAGCGCCTGACCGTGGAAGTATTGCCGAAGAAACTCGACGAAGAAGTGGCCCTGGAAATGGTCCGCGGCTTCGGCGGCGTTGTGACTCAACTGACCAAGACCCAGGCCGACTACATCGGCGTGACCGTCGAAGGTCCGTTCAAGCCGCACGCTTACCGCTACTAAGCAGCCCTGTAGGCGCCAGCTTTGTGTGGGAGCTGGCTTGCCTGCGATAGCATCACTGCGATATGCCTGGCATACCGCAGTGTCTGCATCGCGGGCAAGCCCGGCTCCCACATAAGCTTGGTGCCCACATTGACTGTGTATGCCTTCAGGTATTCTGAGTTTCCATAGGTATTACCATGTCCCAAGACCGTCGCTACAGCTTCGAGTTCTTCCCGACCAAGACCGATGCTGGGCATGAAAAACTGATGGCGACTGCCAAGCAGTTGGCCAGCTACAACCCCGACTTTTTTTCCTGCACCTACGGCGCCGGCGGCTCAACCCGTGACCGCACGATCAACACCGTGCTGCAGCTGGAAAGCGAAGTCAAAATTCCCGCCGCTCCGCACTTGTCGTGCGTGGGCGACAGCAAAGCCGACCTGCGCGGCCTGCTGACCCAATACAAGAGAGCCGGTATCAAGCGCATCGTCGCCCTGCGTGGCGACCTGCCGTCCGGCATGGGCATGGCCAGCGGTGAGCTGCGCTACGCCAATGACCTGGTGAGTTTCATCCGTGAAGAAAGCGGCGATCACTTCCATATCGAAGTGGCGGCTTACCCGGAAATGCACCCCCAGGCGCGCAATTTCGAAGACGATTTGCAGAATTTCGTGCGCAAGGCCAACGCCGGCGCCAACAGCGCGATCACCCAGTACTTCTTCAACGCCGACAGCTACTTCTACTTTGTCGAGCGTGTACGGGCCATGGGTGTGGACATCCCGATCGTGCCGGGCATCATGCCGATCACCAACTACAGCAAGCTGGCGCGCTTTTCCGACGCCTGTGGTGCTGAAATCCCACGCTGGGTGCGCAAGCAGCTGGAAGCCTATGGCGATGACGTGAAGAGCATCCAGGCGTTCGGCGAGCAGGTCATCAGCAAAATGTGTGAAGAATTGTTGCAAGGTGGCGCACCCGGGTTGCACTTCTATACCCTGAACCAGGCTGAGCCGAGCCTCGCTATCTGGAACAACCTCAAGCTGCCGCGCTGAGGTCTGTTCGAGCAGCGCCCAGGCCCTCGTTTATACGGGGGCTTTTTTTGTTCACATATCCCGGAAATGGAAGCCAGCAGTAAATGATTTCAGCGTCCCCGACTCCCCGCCCGCAACTGGTTTACCTGGTATTCGGCGCCGAGACCTACCACCAGGAGGCGGTATTCAGCATCGCCAGTGCCCTGGCCCACCTGGGCGGCACCCAGGACCTGCCGCTGGACATCCAGGTGTACAGCGACAACCCGGCGCCCTACGCCGGCCTGCCGGTGCAAGTGCACATGCTGGACGCCGCCACGCGCAAGCAATGGAGCGAACCCCACGGCTACCATTTCCGCACCAAACACGTGCTGTTGCGCCAAGTGCTGCAAACCTCGGAACGCGCGCTGCTGATCGACACCGATACGTTCTTCCACGACTCGCCCATGGCACTGTTCGAACGCGTCACGCCCGGCACGGTGCTGTGCAACGCCTTCCACGCCAAGTACGGCGATAACCGCGAAAGCGTGCTCTATAAAACCCTGGCCAAATACCTGGCGGAAAAAGGCCTGGCCGATGACCCTATGTGGCTGCTCAACTCCGGGGTCATGGGCTTCGCCCGGCAAGATGCGCACCTGCTGGACCGCTCCATCGGGTTGATGGACGAACTGTTCCCGATGGCCCGTGGCGCCTACACCCTGGAGGAGTTCTGCCTGTCAGTCGTGGCGTACCGTAACGTCAACGTGCGTCAGTGCCCCGACCTGATCCACCATTACTGGAGCCGCAAGCAGCTGTTCCGGGCAAAGGTCAAGGCGTGGATCACCAAGCACGCAGCCGACCCCACCAGCGCCCTGGCCCTGGCCGACACGCGTAAGGTTTCCGCGCACCTGCCACGCCCGCCGCGTCTGCAACGCCTGATGTACAAACTGATCACCCTGGCCCTGCCCAAGCGCAAGCAGCAGTTCATCCGCGAGATCCTGTACGGTTGCTACGAGCACGAAAACGAATTCGACCAGGCATGTGGCCCGGTTTGGTGGGACAAAGCCAAGCAGAATCAGGAAGAGCGCCAGAAATGCCCGGTGGATGCACACCAACTCGAGCACTGGTTCGCCAACCCCATGGTGCGCCTGATTCTCGGCGAGCGACGCGCGGCCATCTACGAACACTTGATGACCTCGAACGCAAAGTAGCGTCACGCGCGGATGCTTGCGCCAGAGCTTCTCTTTAAAGCAGGAGCGTCGTAACCTCAGGGCATGCCCGTCATCTTCAAGCTGTTGACCGCTGCCCTTTTCACTTGCCTGAGCCTGGCCGCTTATGGCGAGAAACTACGCATTGTCACCGAGCCCTGGGCGCCCTATGTGTATGAGGAACGCGGCGCCATGCAGGGGCTGGACTATGAAACCACGGTGATCGTATTCCAGCGCCTGGGGGTCGAAGTGCAATGGCAGTTTTTGCCCTGGAAGCGCTGCCTGGCGATGCTCGACCAAGGTCAGGCCGACGGCGCGCTGGATATTTTCCACAGCCACGAGCGCGACGCCTTGCTGCTCTATCCCAGCGAACCGCTGTCGGAAGTGGAATTCACCCTGTTTTACGCCAACGCACGTCCGCACCCGGCCGACAGTCTCGACGACCTGCGCGGCCTGACCGTCGGCACCTCGCCGGGCTACCTGTACGGCGAGCCCTTCAGCGACTCAACCCAGTTCAACCGCGAAGCGGCGCCCAGCCATGAGGCCAACTTCGGCAAATTGATGCTGGGGCGCATCGATCTGGTCATCACCGACCGCCGAGTGGGCCAGCATGTCATCAAGGAAATGGGCCTGGAAGGCAAAGTCAGCCAGGCATCGGTGGTGGTCAGCCGACAGCCGCAGTTCCTCGCGGTGCGCCGTGGCGCCGGCATGGACTTGCTGGTGCAGCGCTTTGCCGCCGAGCTCAAACGCTTCAAACAAGAGCCCGCGTACGCCGCCTTGAATGCCAAATACGGTGGAATCCAGGCCATTACGGCCGCAGAAGGCACCGTTGAGCAGCAGGAAAGCAGCGCGCAGTGATTGCTCTGTTATACTCCGGCCTTTCCGCCAGGCTCACGCCCGGCCGCTGAGGTCTTGAAAAAGGCACCCAACCCCGCTACTGCGCAGCTTTCAGCCCGCGCGAGCCGGTGGAGTGCCCGCCAGACGCAGCAGGACCGGACGGGGTTGCGCTCCCCTAAGCGCCATTCACGCCCGGCAAGATTATCCCTTTGGGCCAAGCCCTAACTAAAACAGGATTACTCATGTCCTTTGCTTCCCTCGGTCTCTCCGAGGCTTTAGTCCGCGCCATCGAGGCAGCGGGCTATACCGAGCCTACTCCGGTGCAACAGCGGGCCATTCCCGCCGTGTTGCAAGGTCGCGACCTGATGGTTGCGGCTCAGACAGGTACTGGTAAAACCGGTGGTTTCGCCCTCCCGATTCTGGAGCGGTTGTTCCCCAACGGTCACCCGGACAAATCCCAGCGTCACGGCCCGCGCCAACCGCGCGTATTGGTCCTGACCCCTACCCGCGAACTCGCCGCCCAGGTGCACGACAGCTTCAAGCTGTATGCCCGCGACTTGAAGTTCATCAGCGCCTGCATCTTCGGCGGCGTCGGCATGAACCCACAGGTTCAGGCCATGTCCCGCGGTGTTGACGTGCTCGTTGCCTGCCCGGGTCGCTTGCTCGACCTCTGCGGCCAAGGCAGCGTCGACTTGTCCCACGTGGAAATCCTCGTGCTCGACGAAGCCGACCGCATGCTCGACATGGGCTTTGTCCATGACGTGAAAAAAGTCCTCGCGCGCCTGCCGGCCAAACGTCAGAACCTGCTGTTCTCGGCGACGTTTTCCAACGACATCACCGCGTTGGCGGGCAAGTTGTTGCACAACCCCGAGCGCATCGAAGTCACGCCGCCGAACACCACGGTCGAGCGTATCGAGCAGCGGGTATTCCGTCTGCCCGCCAGCCACAAGCGTGCACTGCTGGCGCACCTGATTACCGCCGGCGCCTGGGAACAGGTGCTGGTATTTACCCGCACCAAGCACGGCGCCAACCGCCTGGCCGAGTACCTGGACAAGCACGGCCTCACCGCCGTTGCCATCCACGGCAACAAGAGCCAGAACGCACGCACCAAAGCCCTGGCCGACTTCAAGGCCGGTGAAGTGCGCATCCTGGTTGCTACCGATATCGCCGCGCGCGGCCTGGATATCGACCAGCTGCCACACGTGGTCAACTTCGAGCTGCCAAACGTCGACGAAGACTACGTGCACCGTATCGGCCGTACGGGCCGTGCCGGTCGTTCGGGCGAGGCCATTTCCCTGGTCGCACCGGATGAAGAAAAACTGCTGAAAAGCATCGAACGCATGACCAAGCAGAAAATCGCCGATGGCGACCTGATGGGCTTCGATGCCAGCACCGTAGAGGCCGAGAAGCCAGAAGCGCGTGAACGCCCTGACGTGCGCAACCCACGCAACCCACGCGGTCCGAAGGGCGATGGCCCGAACGGCGGCGGTGGTGGCGGTGGTCGTCGCGACAAGGGCAAAGACAAGGGCGGCAAGGAAAAAGCGCCAACCAACGGCCGCGGCGAACGCCCAGCCCGCGAGCAAAAGCCCCGTGAAGGC
>NZ_JBAWDE010000063.1:0-11129 GCF_049590575.1 Pseudomonas sp. | reverse complement strand
TGTGGGAGCGGGCTTGCTCGCGAAGGGGCCCTGTCAGTTGATGCATGTGTTGGCTGACACACTGCTTTCGCGAGCAAGCCCGCTCCCACAGGGATTGCGATGTTTTTGAGAGAGTCATCACAGGCATGTCCTCGCTTACAGACCCGAAGCCATGGCTTTATCGATCAGCCAGTTCAGCGATGGGCCACGGTCGCTGGTGACTTCCACCGGGCGGCCTGCGTAGGTGCTGTCCAGCGGCGCATCCGGCTTGATCTGCACACGGATGTCGGAGGACAGGTCGGCACTGTTCAGGCTGGTGCTGCTGACGATGGTGCCGGTGCGGATCTGTTCTTCATCGGCGACCTGGAAGCTCACCGGAGTACCTGGGCGAACGTCGGCGAACTGGCGATAGGTGAAGCGCGCTTCAACGTTGGCCAGGCTGCCGCGTGGTACCAGTTGGAAGATCACGTCGCCTTTGTTGGCGTATTGGCCGTCGGCGACCATTTGCTGGGCAACCACGCAATCGCAAGGCGAGGTCAGGGTGCCGGTCATTTGCTTGCCGAACAGCTCTTCGACCTTGGCCGGTTGCAGCTGGTCTTCGTCCAAGTGGCCCTTGAGTACATCGAGCATGCTGGTGCTGAAGGTTGCCAGTGGCGCGCCTTTGGCGGCGATCCCGTCACCCTTGAGAAGGCTTTGCACGGTGCCGTCACGCGGCATGGTCACGTTCATGCCCGGTACGCTGACCAGGCCGGCCTGGGCGTGGCTGACGAAGTACATGCCGTACACCGACTTGAAGACAAAACCGAACGCAGCGAGGCCGACCAGGAAGATCGCCAGGCTGAACGTCACGGCGCGCAGGCGGCCGAAGGCGCTCATGTTGCTGCCGCCGTCCTTGACCTTGCGCGCCTTGGTGAAGTTGTCGCGTTGCAGGGTGGCCAGCACATCACCCATGGTCACGATGTCACCCGACAAGTGCGAGGTGATCAGGTGGCGCAGGGTGGAAATATCCTGTGGTTCCAGGTTCTGGAACTGGCAACCGGTGCGGCCGGTCTGGCGGTCGTAGGAGCGAATCTGCAGCTCTACATCCATCGCCAGGCCGAGGTTATCGATGACGAATTGCAGGCGACCCTTGTGCACTTCACCTACGGTCAGCGGCTGGGTGGCGGTGAACGCCAGGCCGCCGGCGGACAGGTCGAGCACGCGTGCTTCGGTCTGGCTGCGGTCGGTGTTGAAGAAGCGCAGCTTGGCCGGGATTTTGACCCGGGCATGTTGGCGCTGGGCTTCGGATTCGTGGACAACGTTGGCGTTTACTTGGCTGTTCATGACGGTGTAATTCCTTGGTTAATTCAGGCTTGGCAGGGTCAGACCATCATCAGCAACACGGCGACGAAAATGCTGCCGGCGGAGAAGGTCATGGTCCGAGACGACCAGGTGTTGAACCAACGTTGAAAGCTGGCCAAATCGCGGGTCAGTTTGGTGTCCTGGCGAGTCCAGGACTGTTGATCAAGACGGAAGAACACGTAGATTTTCACCAGCGCGCCCATGATCTGGTTGTAATACAGAATCACTGGGTAAGCCGGGCCGATCTTGTGGCCGGAGCACGACAGCAGCAGCGTCAGGATCAAGCGGGTGATGCCGATCCACAGCAGGTACGCGAGGATGAACGCGCCGCCGTACTTGAAGGTGGCGATAATCGCCACGGTCAGGCCGAGCAGGGAGGTCCACATCGATACGCGCTGGTCGAACAACACGATGCTGGTAAACAGGCCCAACCGACGCACGCCCAGGCCCAGGGCACGGGAGTTCTGGCGCAGGTTGTTGCCGTACCAGCGGAACATCAGCTTGCGGCTGGCTTTGATAAAGCTCTTTTCCGGCGGGTGTTCCACGGTGTGGATCGCGGCGTCCGGCACGTAGAAGGTGTCGTAGCCCAGACGCATCAGGCTGAACCAGCTCGACTTGTCGTCACCGGTCAGGAACTTGAAGCGGCCCAGGCGCCAGTGTTGCAGCGAGTCGCTTTCCACGTCGGCGATAAAGCCCGGGTCGGTCACGACGTTGGCGCGGAACACCGACATACGACCGGTCATGGTCAGTACGCGCTTGGACAGGGCCATCGAGCACATGTTGATGTGGCGTTGGGCGAAACGCAGCTTGTGCCATTCGCTCATGATGTAGCCGCCGCGCACTTCGCAGAACTCGTTGGTAGTCAGGCCGCCGACATTGCCGAACAGCTGGAACCACGGCACGGTCTTGCGCACTACGCCTTCGGCCAACACGGTGTCGCCATCGATCACTGCAACCACGGCGCGGTCATCCGGCAGGTGGCGGGAGATGGCGCGGAAGCCGAAGGCCAGGCCGTCGCGCTTGCCGGTACCGGCGATACGCACGAAGTCGAGCTTGACGTGCTCCGGCGGGTTCATGCGTTCCCACAGGCTCTTGACCAGCAGCTCATCGGACATTTCCACCAGCGAGCAGACCACGGTGGTCGGGAAGCCACATTCGATGGCTTCGCGAATCACCGAGCTGTAGACCTGGGCGGTGGTCAGCGCATCGATACGAAAGCTGGTGACCATCAGGAACACATGGGACGGGTCCGCGGCTTTGCCCAACTTGCGCACTTTGCGGCGCAGGTGTGGGTAGACCACGTACAGGAACAGCATGCCGCGAAAGAAATGCGTAGCACCCATCGAGTAGCGCCAGATACCCACGGCGCCAATCAGGAAAATAAAATTCTTCGACTCCGAGTCGAATGTACTCGCCGGCAACAGCAGGGCGAGTCCCATCAGCAGGCTGAGAAAGAACAGCCAGCCGGCGGATTGCAGTAGTACATGTTTTAACTTGGACATAAGCGTCATCCGGAGGTGAAGGAGGTTCCAGGCTGCAAGCGCTGGGGATTGGTACGCCTGCAGCCTGGAACTTGCCGTTGCTGTTACCAGCAAATACCTTCGGTGCGACCGGTCGCACTGGTGGCCTTGGACATGAAGCCCACCAGGTCGACCACTTGCTTGCCTTCCGGTGCGTTCTGCGCCAGGGCACGGAACTTCTCATCGCGGTTACCCAGGATGATCACGTCGGAGTTGTTGATCACATCGTCGAAGTCCGAGTTGAGCAGGGACGACACGTGCGGGATTTTCCCTTCGATGTAGTCCTTGTTCGCGCCGTGCACACGGGCGTATTCGACGTTGCTGTCGTAGATGCTCAGGTCGTAGCCCTTGCCGATCAGCATTTCGGCCAGCTCTACCAGCGGGCTTTCACGCAGGTCATCGGTGCCGGCCTTGAAGCTCAGGCCCAGCAGCGCGACTTTGCGCTTGTCGTGGCTGGAGACGATGTCGAAGGCGTTCTGCACCTGGGACTCGTTGCTGCGCATCAGCGAGTTGAGCAGCGGTGCTTCCACGTCCAGCGAGCCGGCGCGGTAGGTCAGGGCGCGCACGTCTTTAGGCAGGCACGAGCCGCCGAACGCGAAGCCTGGGCGCATGTAGTACTGGGACAGGTTGAGGGTCTTGTCCTGGCAAACCACTTCCATCACTTCACGACCGTCGACGCCGACCGCCTTGGCGATGTTGCCGATTTCGTTGGCGAAGGTGACCTTGGTGGCGTGCCACACGTTGCAGGTGTACTTGATCATCTCGGCAACGGCGATGTCCTTGCGGATGATCGGTGCGTCGAGTTCTTCGTACAGCGACTGCAGGACATCGCCGGAGGCTTTGTCGAATTCACCGATAACGGTCATCGGCGGCAGGTCGTAGTCGGCGATGGCGGTGGATTCACGCAGGAATTCCGGGTTGACCGCCACACCGAAGTCGACGCCGGCTTTCTTGCCGGAGCAGTCTTCGAGAATCGGGATGACAACGTTTGCGACCGTGCCCGGCAATACGGTGCTGCGCACAACGACGGTGTGCCGGGTGGTCTTGTCACGCAGGACAAAACCGATCTCGCGGCACACGGCTTCGATGTAGTCGAGTTCCAGGTCGCCGTTCTTCTTGCTCGGCGTGCCGACGCAAATCATCGACAGGTCGGTATCGCGGATGGCGTCGGCGAAGTTGGTAGTGCCGCGCAGCCGGCCAGTTTCGATACCCTGGCTCAACAGTTCGCCCAGACCCGGTTCAACGATCGGCGATTTGCCGGCATTGATCAGGTCGATCTTATCCTTGGAGATGTCTACGCCGACCACTTCGTGGCCACGGGCAGACAGGCAACCGGCACACACTGCGCCAACGTAACCCAAACCAAATATGCTGATGCGCATCGCATTTACCTCTTGTCACTGAAGACGTTGTTAACCTTGCCAATAATTGGCCGGAGTTCATGTTTGCAAGCGTCACTGATGCCACGAAAGTTGGGCGAATAGACGCCGACTTATCGCGTACAGGCATGTTAAATAACGAGTGACTAACGATTGCACTCAAGTTGTGCGCAACGTGGCCTTGTTATTGGGGCTTGCCCTGAAATGCAGCCAGCCTTCCTGGGAGAAGGGCTTGGCGCCAGTGCCGCAGGGCTTCGATAGAGGCTTCTAGCCTTTAAATATCAATGCCTTGGGTTGTCTCACTGACCCATTAGGGGAAGCTCAGCCTTGGCCTTATAGGGAGAAGCAATGCATCCTTATCGCCACTCTTAACTAATTGGTTGGTGTTGTGACCACTGAGTCAAAGTTAGTGTGACAACTTCGCTACTTCCGTGGGTCCGCCATGTAAGTCATCTCTTACAGAAACAGAGAATTTCGTTACCGGTGGTATGAGCGGCGCTTTTAGGTGAAGTTCCTGGCCGCTCATCCTGTTTCCGGAAATTTCTTGAAATATTAGAAAAGATGGCACTAGTAGTAAGGTGATAGCACTTGCTATTTGGGCCAGTAGTTATGGGGAGTTGGCGCGCAAAGATAGTTTTGTGCCACCACTGATTTAAAAAAGTGGTGCCACTACGAAAATTTTTTGGAAATGTCGAGTGAAAGAAATGTTAGAGAGGTGTCGGAATATTTTTTGACGCCAAAATAATGACTATTTTTGGGCGGGAATGACGTAAAAAATGTGGGAGGGGGGTTGCGCCCGATAGCGGTGTGTCAGTCAGCTCATTTGCAGCTGACCCTCCGCATCGGGGGCAAGCCCCCTCCCACATTCTAATTTTCAGCAGCTGTCAGCGCGGTGCAGAGCGTTACTCTGGTGCGTGGTCGCGCAAGAACACCAGGTTATCCGGCTTGGACTGCTCCGCATTGAAGCGGTAACCCTGCACGTCGAACTGCTTGAGCTTGGCGGGATCGTTGATGCGTTCTTCGATCACGAAGCGGCTCATCATGCCGCGAGCCTTTTTCGCGTAGAAACTGATGATCTTGTACTGGCCGTTTTTCAGGTCCTTGAACTCGGTATTGATGATCCGGGCGTTCAGGGCGTTGCGCTTGACCGCCGAGAAGTATTCGTTGGACGCCAGGTTGAGCAACACGTCGTCGCCTTGTTCGGCCAAGGCTTCATTCAACCACTCGCTGATACGCGTGCCCCAGAAGGCGTAGAGGTCCTTGCCACGGGCGTTGGCGAGTTTGGTGCCCATTTCCAGGCGGTACGGCATCATCAGGTCCAGCGGGCGCAGCAGGCCGTAGAGGCCCGAGAGCATGCGCAGGTGGTCCTGGGCGTAGCTGAAGTCGGCATCGCTGAAGGTCTCGGCGTTGAGGCCGGTGTAGACGTCGCCCTTGAACGCCAGCAGGGCCTGCTTGGCGTTTTCCTGGGTGAAGGCGGGGGTCCAGCTGCCGAAGCGGGCGGCATTGAGGCCGCCGATTTTGTCGGAGACGTGCATCAACTCGCTGATTTGCGCTGGGCTCAGTTCGCGCAATTGCTCGATCAGCTCCTGGGAGTGGTCGAGGTATTGCGGCTGGGTGAAGCGCGGGGTTGCCGGCTTGGACTCGAAATCGAGGGTTTTGGCGGGGGAAATCACCATCAGCATGAGGTTGGCTCCTGGAATCGTGGCGTGTAGCGTGGGCGCGATTCTAGGGGTTAGGGCGTTTTGACTCCACCTATGATGGTGATAGATGTCTGGATGTCGAGGCTAGCGGCTCGATGAGTCGAAGGTGTTTGAAAGCTTCCAGTGTACGACCTCGCCGTCTATCTTGGGGAAGGGCATGTCGTGCATGAACGGGTGCTCACCGACCATACGTTCAACACAGACATACAGGCCCGGCCATGGGCACAGGGCGCCAGAGGCGAACATCGGGGGACGACGCCATGCCCGGGTTTCCTCATCAGGGTAGACGTCACCGAGGTTTCGATCTCGCGCGTTGTCGATCAGCGCCTTTGGATAGTGGAAGGCATTGCGAAGTGAGGTGTCGTCAATTTTCCACAGCAATACCACCAGCGCGGCCTCAAAGGCCCAGTAGCCAAAGTGGTCTCCTCTTGGGCGGTGATGACGACCATGCCAGTAGCAGTTCTGTGACCCGTCATACCATTCGTTGAGGTACTGAAAAAGTGCTTGCTGTTGTTCGTCGTGGCGAAGGTCAAGGGCTTCCAGCAAGGGTTTATAGGGTTGTGGGTGAATCAAGGTCTCGCCGGGATACGTTTGGCCGACCCGATCAAAGAGTCGGTGAAGCAAGACATCATGACTGCGTTCGTCATCATGGTTGATCCAGCACGGTAACTGTTCGACCTGCTGCGGGTAGCCGAGAAGAACCGCTAATGTCAGCAGCCAGACGATGTACTGGTAGTCGTCGCGTACCCAGGGCCGTAACAGCGCGTCTGTTGCCGGGTAGGCATCAAAATGCCGTTGGAACTGGATGAAGGCATAGTCGACGTAAGTGTCGACCATTTCCAAGGGGTCTCCTCCCGAGTACCGTTGGATCGCCAGTTCCAGGGCCATATAGGCCCGGTCCCGGCTTAGCCCCAGGTTATGGCGGGCATCGCGCAGGGGATCGGTCAGCAAAGCGTTGATGTCCGGGTTGGCGAACTCAGCTTCCTTGGCTGCGGTGGAGGCGTGATAGTCCTGTTCGGTTGTCCACGGGTCGCGCTTCACACTGTCGAAATAGCTCATCGGTACTCCTTACAGGCTTAGATCCCTTTCACCAAGCGCCACGTCACCATTCGGCCGTTGTCGGTGGGCAGTGTCAGACCTTGCATGAACGTTTGCGGGCCGACGGCCCAGTCGTCGCAGATCCACACGCCAGTGCAGGGGCATGGCTCGCCGGAGTTGGCGCGCAGGCCGCTGTAGGTTTCGATACGTTGACCTTCGGGGAAGCTACGCATGACTTGGCGGTCGCGAGCATCATCAACCAGGTCCCTGGGGTAGTAAGGCAGGTCGCGATAGGGGGCGTCGTCAACTTCCCAGAGCAGGGTGACCATACCGGCTTCGAAGGCCCAGTAACCGAAAAATGCTTCTATGTTGCGCTTGTGGCGATCATGCCAGTAGCAGTCACGCATGCCGCGATACCAGTGCTTCAGGTAGGCACGCAGGGCTTGTTGCTGTTCGTCACCACAGGCGCTCAGCGCGTTCAGAAGTTCTGAGTAGGGGTGTTCGTGAATTAATTTATCGCCTGGTAACGTGATGCCAACTCGCTCGAATAAACGTCGAAGCAACGCGTCTTGCCCATCCTCCGGGTCGGCACTTATATAGCTGGCGATTTGCTCAATGTGCCGAGGCATGTTGAACAGTACGGCCAGAGACAGTAGCCAGAGGATGTATTGATAGGCATCCGGCTCCCAGGGTTTTAACGCGAATTCCGGGTAGGTGAGCTTGTGGCGTTCAAATTGGGCGAAAGCGTGTTCTGCGTAGGGCACTAATGCGTCTAAGGGCTCGCCACCGGAGTAGCGTTGGATCAGCAGTTCAAGTGCCTCCGTTGTCCAGGCCCAACTAAGTCGCTTTTCATGAGTATGATCACGTTCCTTTTCAGCGATAATTTGTTCTATCGATGTGTCGATGTAATTCTTTTGTGTGAACTCAATGGCTTCTCGATACGGGTTTTCCTGCATCAAGGGCTCACGCTTTATTTGGTCGAATTTCATATCTTTGGCGCCATTTTAAGAGTTATCGAGCTACTTCCCCTATCACCTTCGCATTCTCGTCAAGTCGAGTTATCGAGGCGATATTGCCACCTTCATCTACCACCAAGAGCCAGCGTTCATAACCTTCACGGCGAATGTCATGAAGAGTTTGTTTGTCAACGACGTCTTTCAGTCTTGGATCTATCCATTCATCACTCATCTGTTTCGCGCCAGGGTATCGAGCGCTTCCCTTGGTTTTCGGCAGGTTATTCGCCGAGAACACTCCGCCCGTGCTGTATTTAGTCTCGGTAATAATATACGGCGGCGGCGGGTTGGCATTCTTGTAAACACCATCCAGCCCACGTCCGGTAGGCTTCATATCCATGCTGCGCGGCCCACGCGCGCTTGACAGCAAATTTTCGTGACCTTTGCCGAGCATGTATTGGTCGCTGATAACTTCGCCGTAAATACCCTTCTGCGCCCGAGTGGCTGTCTTGGGGTCGAACGAATGCACATTCGGGCCATAGGATAAGGGCGTTGGGAATATTGGCACGGGTGTCCCCGTATTCCCTGCCGGACGTTCCAGATAGCGTGGGCGCATGCCAATCCCTGAGGTGACCTTGCCACCGCTCATAACCATGGGCACAGGTTTTTCTGCGCGTACCCCGGCAGTGGCGACCTGCTTGGGTAAGTCGCTGGCCTGTTCCAGCGCCTTGGCGAGCTTTGCGTCCAGTTGGGCCAGGGCCTGCGGGATTTGTGCAACGGCATGGGTTTGCACTGCGTAGAACTGGGCTTCCATGGCCTTCAATCGCGCCAGCAATTGTGCGGCTTGGTTGAATGGCCATCGGTCAAGATAGCCATGCAATTTGCGGATTACGGCTACGAGCTTGACCAAGAACTGATTCAGCTGAGTCAACAACTGCGCCTCATAGGACGTGAACTTGACCTGCTTGAGCCACAACTCAACATTTCCTCGAGTAAACTTGCCAAGGAACTGTACGACGGTCTTGAGTACTACCTGGCTTTCACGAATAAGCAGCAAGCACAGAGCGCGGAGGAATGCCGAAGCTTCTTGCCCCACCAATGCCCCCGCGGCTGCGCCAATGGGCGTTCCCGCCGCACCGATGGCGGCGCCGATGATGGGCGCGATCAGGGTGATAAGGCAGGCGATCAGCAATACCCATTCCTGCCACTCGGGTGGCTGGGGGCGTGTCCCGGTTTCTTCTTGGTTGTAGCGTTTCCCCAGACGCAAGGAAACAGCGGTCAAATCACGAGCGCTCAGGACGATGACCACCCCAGGCACGAAGGACAGCAGCATATCTGCGATGACTACGCTTAGCGGGCGTTCCTCGGCGAATTCACCGAGGATTAATTCCCGCAACCAGCCATATCCACTGGCTACTTGCTCTATCGCTTCGTCCAGCCAGTTTCTGACCGAACTCATGACTGGCCTCCAGGTGGTTTATCCTGTGTGAGCAGTCGCTTTAGATCCGCATCGATTTCATCGCAAGCGCTCACCTGTGGCTTCGCGCCAGAACAGTGGTATTGCACTTGCGCGCTGCATCCCGGTGTGACACCGGACAAACGTGCGTAGCCGTCTTGATCGACGACTCCATTGCGTTGGGTTCCATCGGACAAGAGAGCGGTAAACGCGTTACCTGCCATTGGGGCGCCATCGGGGTGAACCAGGCGAAACTCAATCTCACCGGCAGTGGGCGGCGGCGGGATACCGAAACGCGCGGGGGCTTTGGTTTCGACAACGGCATGGATAAGCATCGGCTCGGGACTGCCTATTTCGACGCGTCCGTTGGCCAGTTTGATGAAGGCTCCGCCGCAACTGAGGATTAACGAAGTACTGCTGTCTATATGGACTTGACCACGACGGCTGGTGACCGAAATGTCATCGGTGGCTGTGATGTGCAGTTGCTGACCCACCTGCACCTGTTTGTCCAAGGCGACTTGTTCGGTGGAGCCCAGTCCGACCGTAACGTTAAGCAAGCCGCCGACACTCACGGTCTTGGCCAGTGCCACTGTTTCCGTAGACGTTGCAAGCACGCTTTCGCTACGGTCGCCCTTGATAGATATCCGTTCATTGCCGCCAACGTTGCGTGTTCGGTCTTCTCCCACTGTTAAGTTTTCGTTGCTCACCACCTCGTCGTGACGATCATTGCCTACGAAGATTTTGTTGTTGTGTTTGATATGAACGTTCTTGTCTTTTTCGGCATGGATAAACACCTCCTGGTGCCCCAACTCGTCCTCAAACCGCAGCTCATTGAAGCCCGAACCCTTATGGGTGCGGCTCTTGATGGTCATCCGCGTCTTGTGTTTGGGCAGCTCGTAGGGCGGCAGATTGGTTTGCCGGTAGGTCCGCCCCGTGGCGATCGGCTGGTCAGGATCTCCATCCAAAAAGCTTATGATTAGTTCCTGATTCACCCGTGGCACGGCCATGGCGCCCCAGGTCGCGCCGGCCCAGCCTTGAGCTACACGGATCCAGCACGAACTCTGGTCGTTGTTTTTGTCCGAGCGATCCCATGGGAACTGCACCTTGACCCGGCCCCATTCATCGCAATAAATCTCCTCACCGGGCGGGCCGACTACCGTGGCGATCTGCGGGCCGTCGATGCAGGGTTTGGGACGCAGCGGGGCTTTCCAATCGGAGGTCCAGCGGATGGCACTGGCTTTCAACGTGTAAGAGGTGCCGAGGCCGCTACCAAACGATTCTTCCTGCAAGCTGGTGTGTTGCTTGCCTTCGTGCCTGATGGCGATGGTGCGCCAGCGGTCATTGAAGTCCTCGCGCGGATGGTCGTTGAGGTCGAAGGCCAGCCCCGGTTGCAGGCGCTCATCGTCGCCTTCCAGGTGGGCCAGCTTGGCGTCATTGCGCAGGGCAGTCAGACGCGTTTTGGTAAAAGGCTTGCCGGCGATATCGCGTTTGTAGCGACCGGGATAGTCGTAGCGTTCATAATCTTTGTGCTGGTTGTTCAGGTCTTGATCGCCGGTGGCGGTGTGCTGCTGGTTGTAGCGCGGGTGGGTGAAGGTGTAGTCGCGCTGCACCTGCATGGCGGTGCGCACCTGTTCGGTGTAGTGAAAGCGGTTCAGTGCCGGTTCCAAGGCGTCGCCACCACTCATGGGTTGGTAGATCACCGGGCAATCGGTGTGGGTGCCGATGGTGCCCAGGCCGCCGACGCGGTCGGTGAGGACCAGGGT
>NZ_JBAWDE010000062.1:0-13232 GCF_049590575.1 Pseudomonas sp. | reverse complement strand
GGGTAGGGCAGGTCGGGCAGCGGCGCCGCCTCGCCTTCAATCGCGCCGAAGTGAATCAGGTAATCGATGATCGCCTGGCTGTCGAGGCTGGCCAGGCCATGGTTGACGTCGCCCTGGCCGCGCAGCTCGACGGTCACCGAAAAGCTGCCCATCGGGATCGGGAAGCGCTCGCCAAAACGTTGCTGCAAGTGCCACCACACCAGGGTGAAACACTCATCGAAGGATTGCCCGCCCGAGTCGGTGGCGAGCAAATTCGCCTCCGAGCCGATGTAGCGCGCCAGCGGCTCCACCTGCGGCCAGGCTTCGGGCGTGGTGTACAAGTGCGCCACGGCTTCGAAATCGCAATGCAGGTCGAGCACCATATCGGCGTCGCAGGCCAGGCGTTGCAGCACCAGGCGCTGGGATTGCAACTGGGTGTCGGCGGTGTGCGCGGCCAGGGCGTTGCGCAGTGCGGTACGGATCAGGTCGACGTTGTGCTGCGGGTCATCCCCGAGCACGTCCTCGACTTGATTGCCGACGGTTTCACTGAGGTCGACAAACAGGCGATTGAAGTTCTGCCCGCTTTCTAGCTCGTAACGGCCCAGCGGGATGTCCATCAATACCTGTTCCAGGCCCACCGGGTTGGCGATGGGCACCAGCACGATCTCGCTGCGCAGGCGCCCGGCGGTCGCCAGTTGCGCCAGCCGCACTTTGAGGTGCCAGGCCACGAGCATGCCCGGCAGTTCATCGGCATGCAGCGACGACTGAATGTAGACCTTGCCTTGGGCTTGCTGCGGGCCGAAGTGGAAACTGTGAATCTGCCGCGCCGTACCTGGCACCGGCGCGATCAGATCATGTACCTGATGACGCATGAAGGCTCCTTAATGGCTCGGCCCGAGAAAAGCCAGCCAGCGGCGCTCCGCCAGACGAAACAGACCGACCAGGGCAAAGGTCACCGCCAGGTAGATCAGCGCAGCGATGCCGAATGATTGAAAGGTCATGAAGGTGGCCGAGTTGGCGTCCCGGGCCACCTTGAGGATGTCGGGAATCGTCGCGGTAAACGCCACCGTGGTCGAGTGCAGCATCAGGATCACTTCGTTGCTGTAGTACGGCAGCGAGCGGCGCAATGCCGACGGCATGATCACATAGGCGTAGAGCTTCCAGCCGCTCAGGCCGTAGGCCTTGGCCGCTTCGACTTCGCCGTGGGCCATGCTGCGGATCGAACCGGCGAAAATCTCCGTGGTGTAGGCGCAGGTGTTGAGGGCGAAGGCCAGGATGGTGCAGTTCATTGCATCGCGAAAAAACGCATCCAGCACCGGCTGCTCACGCACCGCGGCGATGCTGTAGATGCCGGTGTAGCAGATCAGCAGCTGGATATAGAGCGGCGTACCCCGGAACAGGTAGGTGTAAAACTGCACGGGCCAGCGCACCAGGCGGTTGCGCGACACGCGGGCGATGGACAGCGGGATCGACACCAGAAAGCCAATCACCAGCGACGCGCTGAGCAACCACATGGTCATGGCCAGGCCGGTGATGTGCTGGCCGTCGCTATAAAGGAAGGGGCGCCAGTATTCCTGCAAGAGTTCGATCATCGCACTGCCTCCCGGGAGCCTGCGGAGTAGCGACGTTCAAGACGGCGCAGAACAAAGTTGGACGCGCTGGTGATCAACAGGTAGATCAGCGCGGCGAGCACCAGGAAATAGAACAGTTGGTAGGTGCTCTTGCCGGCATCCTGGGCAGCCTTGACCAGGTCCGCCAGGCCGATGATCGACACCAGCGCGGTGGCCTTGAGCATCACCATCCAGTTATTGCCGATACCCGGCAGGGCAAACCGCATCATCTGCGGGAAGGTCACGTAGCGAAACCGCTGCCCGCGCTTCAGGCCATAGGCCGTGGCGGCTTCCAGTTGGCCGCGCGGTACGGCGAGGATCGCGCCGCGAAATGTCTCGGTGAAATACGCACCGTAGATAAAGCCCAGGGTAATCACCCCGGCGCTGAATGGGTCGATCTCGATGTATTCCCATTCCATGAAGTCGGTCAGGCCGGTGAGCCAGGTTTGCAGGCTGTAGAAAATCAGCAGCATCAGCACCAGGTCGGGTACACCGCGAATCAGCGTGGTGTAGAGCTGGGCGGGGATGCGCAGGAACGGCAGGCTGGAGAGTTTGGCGCTGGCGCCGAGCAGGCCCAGCAACACGCTGACGGCCAGGGACAGCACCGACAACTTGATGGTCATCCAGGTGCCTTGCAGCAACAGTGGGCCGAAACCCTTCAAGCTGAGCGCGCTCAGCCCGAGGGTTTGCAACAGTTCTTCGAACATAAATCAGGACCTATGGCGATAAAAAAGCGCCCCCTCAGAGAAGGGGCGCCTCGGGCATTACTTGCCGCTGTACAGGTTCAAATCGCCAAAGTGTTTCTTCTGGATGGTGGCGTAGGTGCCATCATCGTGTAACGCTTTGATACCTTTATCCAAAAGCGCCTTCAGCTCAGTGTTACCTTTTTTGATACCGATGGCAGTTTTCGACGGCAGCAATGGGTCATCGATAGCAGCACTGACTTCATAGCCGGCACCGGCCGGGGACTTCAAAAAGCCCAGTTCGGCCTGCAGCATGTCTTGCACGGAAGCGTCGAGGCGGCCGGAGGTTAAGTCAGCGTAAACCTGGTCCTGGTTGGCGTAGGCCTTGGTGGTGACACCGGCTTTATCCAGCACGGCCTTGGCGTAGGCTTCCTGGATGGTGCCTTGCTCGTAGCCCACGGATTTGCCCTTGAGCGACTCAGGGGTGGAGAAACCGGCGCCTTTCTTGAACACCAGCGAGGTCGGGCCGGAGAACAGTTCGTTGGAGAAGTCGATGGCCTTCTCACGCACCGGGGTCACGGTCATGGACGAAATCACGCCGTCGAATTTGTTGGCTTTCAGGCCTGGAATCATGCCGTCGAAGTCACTTTCAACCCATTTGCACTTCACTTTCAGCTCGGCGCAGATCGCATTGCCCAGGTCGATATCGAAGCCCACCAGGCTGCCGTCGGCCGCTTTGGATTCAAACGGCGCGTAGGACGGATCGACACCAAAACGCAGTTCCTTGTATTCCTTGGCCAAGGCGGAACCAGCGGCCATGCACAGAGCCAGTGCAGAAAGGGTCAGTAATGCTTTTTTCATTATGTAATCCCTGGAAACCAAGATAAGCGCTTGTGGCGCGTTTAGGACTGTTACTGAACGGTGTCAGACGGAACACAAGTAGCAATTTCTGCACCATAGTTCCGAATGAGCGTTTTAAAAGGTGGGACAAGGGAAATCTGAGTGTAGGAGATGCCCAAAAATGGGCGTCGAAAATTGAGTGCACCATTTCGAATCGTGTCGCGATCCAAATGTGCGAGAAGGCTTGCCGCCGAACGCGGTGAACCAGCCAACTTATCTGTTATTGACCCACCGCCATCGGGGGCAAGCCCCCTCCCACAATGGCCTTTTCAGGTCAGGAGGTCTTGCAGGGTGGCCAGGTTGTCGGCTTCATCCACCGCCTTATCCTGGCGCCAACGCAACATCCGCGGAAACCGCACCGCGATTCCGCTTTTGTGCCGCTTGGACAGGGCGATCCCTTCAAAGCCCAGCTCGAACACCATGCTCGGCGTGACACTGCTGACCGGGCCGAACTTCTCGACGGTGGTCTTGCGCACAATCGCGTCGACCTTGCGCATTTCTTCGTCGGTCAGCCCCGAATAGGCCTTGGCGAAAGGCACCAGCGTGCGTTCGGTGCCGGGCGGGCCATCCCACACCGCAAAGGTATAGTCGCTGTACAGGCTGGCGCGGCGGCCATGGCCGCGCTGGGCATAGATCAACACCGCGTCGACGCTGAACGGGTCGACCTTCCACTTCCACCACACGCCCATGTCCTTGGTGCGGCCCACCCCGTACAGGCCATCGCGGGCCTTGAGCATCATGCCTTCCACGCCTAGCTGGCGAGAGGCTTCGCGTTGCCGCGCGAGGTCTGCCCAGCTCGTACCGGTCAGCGACGGTGATGGCAGCAGCACCGGCTGGTTGCACTGGGCAATCACCTGTTCGAGCTGGGCGCGGCGTGCGGCTTGGGTGTGGCTGCGCCAATCGTCGCCCTGATGCTCCAGCAGGTCGTAGGCCAGGACCGCGACCGGTGCATCTTCCAGTACCTTTTTGCTCAAGGTCTTGCGGCCAATCCGCTGTTGCAACAGGGCAAAGGGTTGCACGGCGTCTTTCCAGACCACGATTTCGCCGTCGATCACCGTGCCATCCGGCAGGCCGCTGACCAGGCTATGCAGTTCAGGGAAACGCTCGGTCACCAACTCTTCGCCACGGGACCAGATCCACAGCCGACCTTCGCGCTTGACCAGTTGCGCGCGAATGCCATCCCACTTCCATTCGACCTGCCAGTCGGTGGGGGAGCCGAGCAGCGCGTCGAATTGCTCCACCGGCTGCGACAACCCATGGGCCAGAAAAAACGGATACGGCTGTCCGCCACGTTGTGCATGTTCGTCGGACGACTCGGCGGCGATCAGCTTTAGATAGCCTTCAGGGGTGGGACGGTTGGACAGGTCGGTGTAGCCCACCAGGCGTTGCGCCACGCGTTTGCTGTCGAGGTCGGCCATCGCGGCGAGGGCGCGGGTGACCAGCAGTTTCGACACGCCGACGCGAAAACTGCCGGTGATCAATTTGATGCAGACCATCAGGCTTGGCTGATCCAGCTGGGCCCACAGGGCGGGCAGGCGTTCGGCAAGTTCCAGGGGCGGCAAACCGCGCAGGGGCAGCAGCTTTTCTTCGAGCCACACCGCCAGGCCGTCTTCCGAGGTGTAGGTAGATTCGGGTAACAGCAGGGAGATGGTCTCAGCCAAGTCACCGACCGACTGGTAGCTTTCCTCGAACAACCACGGCTCAATGCCCGAGGCCTCGGTGGCCATGTCCCGCAGCAAACGGGTGGGCACCAACTGACGGGGGCGCCCGCCGGAGAGGAAATACACGGCCCACGCGGCGTCTTCCGGGGGAGCCTGAAGAAAGTAGGCTTGCAGCGCCGCCAGCTTGGCATTGCTGGAGGTGGTGGCGTCGAGGTTAGCGTACAGCTCGGCGAAGGCTTTCATGCGCTGGCCTCTTCTTCGTCATCGCCGTATTCGGTGGTGAAGCCCTGAGCATCCAGACCTTTTTCCCGCAGGTGACGCACCAATACGCCTACAGAGCCGTGAGTGACCATCACCCGTTCGGCACCGGTTTGTTCGATGGCCCACAGCAGGCCAGGCCAGTCGGCGTGGTCCGACAGTACAAAACCCCGGTCCACCCCACGCCGCCGCCGGGTGCCGCGCAGGCGCATCCAGCCGCTGGCGAAGGCGTCGCTGTAGTCGCCAAAGCGCTTGATCCAACTGCTGCCACCGGCAGAGGGCGGGGCGATGATCAGGGCTTGGCGCAGCAGCGGGTCGGTCTTTTTGAAGTCGCCGGCGTAGAGGGTTTCAGGAATGTAGATCCCGGCTTCGCGGTACACCCGGTTCAGCGGTTCGACCGCGCCATGGCTGAGGATCGGCCCGATGCTGGCGTCGATGCCGTGCAGGATGCGTTGGGCCTTGCCGAAGGAATAACAGAACAACACGCTGGCTTTGCCGGCGGCGATATTCGCCTGCCACCAGGCGTTGATCCCGGCAAAGATCTGCGCCTGGGGCTGCCAGCGGTAGATCGGCAGGCCAAAGGTGGATTCGGTGATAAACGTGTGGCAACGCACCGGTTCGAAGGGCGCGCAGGTGCCATCCGGTTCGACTTTGTAATCGCCGGATGCAACCCAGACTTCGCCCTGGTATTCCAGGCGCACCTGGGCCGAACCGAGTACATGCCCGGCAGGGTGAAAACTCAGGGTCACGCCGTGGTGAACCAGCTGCTCGCCATAGGCCAGGGTTTGCAGGTTGATGTCCTGGCCCAAACGCGAGCGCAGGATGCCTTCGCCAGGCGCCGCGGCCAGGTAGTGCTGGTTGCCGGTGCGGGCGTGGTCGCCGTGGGCGTGGGTGATGACCGAGCGTTCCACCGGACGCCAGGGGTCGATGTAGAAATCTCCGGCGGGGCAGTAGAGGCCTTCGGGCCGGGCGATGACAAGGTCCATGGGATGACCGGGGAGGTGGGCTTGTTACTTATGAGGAGGGGCCGAGCGCAGAAGTTCTATCTGAATGCATGGGGTCAAATATGGGAGGGGGGCAAGCCCCCTCCCACATTTTCATCCGGTTTCTTCAAAGGAAACCGGATTATTTACCGGGCGTCAGGGTCAACCTCGTCTTCCCATACACCTTCTCGAAGTTCTGCGGCTGCATCGGGAAGCTCAGGTATTGCGCCTTGAGCGACGGGTCGATGCCATTCGCATAATTCGGGCTGGCCGGGTTGCCGGACTGGCCGATACCACCCTGGCCCATCATCGGTTCCACCTGGCCGAAGTCGACGATCATGCGCAGTGCCGGCACCTGGGTGGTGTTGAAGTCCTGGCCCCAGCGGTAGGGCGCCGGGTTCAGGGTGTTGTGGTCACCACCACTGGCCAGCGGGCCACGCATCACTTGGCCGCTGGCGTTTTTCCAGGTGGTGCTGTGCAGCTTGCCCCACTGCCAGGCCTTGTGATCGGCGCCGAGCTGGCTGTCGCCCGCAGTGATCGCGGCCGCGAGGCTGCGCGCGAGGATCGCCGGTTTGTCTTCTTTTTTCGCGGTGCGCACGTCGTCCCAGAACGGGCTGTCTTCACGGCCCAGCAAGTGGTCAGCCTGGGCGGCATACGACAGGCTCGCGTTGCTGACAAAGGCCTTCCAGCTGGCGCTGGTTTCCGGGCCGAGTTCGTCGAGGAAAATCTGCTTGGTGCTTTCCTGCAGGAACAGTTCGTAAATTGCCGCGTCCGCGGAGCTGGACACCAGGCGACCGTCGAACGCCATCAAGCGATTCAGTGCCTCGCGGGCCTTGCCCTGTTCAGCCGCCGGCAGTGCGTCAATCGCCTGCTTCAGCGGCTGGGCCATGCCCGGCGCCTGGAACATCGTCTTGAGTTTGGCGGCGAACGTGGTGGTCTGGTCGTATTGCATGGCGATCATGCTGCGGCTGTCATGCTTGCCGGCATTCGCCAGTTGCGCGAGGCGCTCGCTGCGCTCCGGCGCGTCCCACGAGTTGGACAACTGCATGCCATAGCCGCGCGGCGCGGTGCGCTGGTTGGCGGTGCCGATCCAACCCTGGGCCGGGTCCTGGTCGTAGGGGTGCAGCATCGCGTCGGCGTAACCGTCCCAGTCAAAGCGCGTATCCCAGCCCGGCGACGGCAGCAGGCCTTCGCCTTCGCGGCGGTTGGGGAAGCGGCCGGTGACCTGCCAGCCGATGCTGCCGGCGTCGGCGAAGATCATGTTCAAGGCAATCGCGCGAATAGTGCGGGTGGCGTCCGAGGCCTTGCCGGCGTTTTGCGCGCGGGACAGGTCGAAGAACGCGTCCAGGCTTTTGTCGTCCTTGAAGTCGGCAGTTTGCAGCGCCAGGCCAAAACCACTGGTCAGGGCCTGGCTGCTGTTGAGCAGTGCGCCGTGGCGGGTTTCGTACACCACTTCGCGAATCGAGCGCTGGCCTTTGACGAAGAAGGTTTCGTTACGCACCGCCGCCGGTAGCCATTTTCCGTTGTTCTCGTAGTACAACGCGCTGCCTTGGCGTTTGACCTTTTCCAGGAACAGGTCCTGGGTGTCGCCTTTGACCGCGCTCATGCTCCACGCCACGTTGCCGTTGAAGCCCGACAACAGGGTCGGCAACCCGGCAATCGAGGCGCCGACAGCCTGGTATTTGGGGGCGCGGATCTGCACATAGCTCCAGGGCGACGGGGCTTGCGGCTGGGCGGCGAGGTCGCCGGCGAGCAGGCTTTTGCCGCTGCGGCTGCGTTGCGGGCCGATTGCCCAGTTGCTCGAGGTGGTCACCGCCAGCGCGTTGAGGCTGTTCAGTTGCTGGCTGACCGTGTCCAAACCGGCCAGGCCAGTGATCTGGCCCAGGTTCACGCCTTTGAGTTTCTCGGCTTCGGCCAGCGGGATTGGCTCATCCGGTGCGCTCGGCGTGAGCCACGCGAGTTTGTCGACACCGACCTTTTGCGCCAGCACCAGCGAGGCCAGTTCTTCCTGCAGGTTGGACGATTCGCTGAAATTCAGCAGGCAGAACAACAGTGCCGAATCTTCCGGCTTCCAGTACTCGGGCTTGTAGCCGGTCTGGGCCAGGTCCGGCGGCAGCTTGTCGCGATAGCGGAACAGGTAGGCGTTGACGCCACGCGCATACACCTCAAAGAAGCGCTTGAGGCGTGGCGACGAGGCGTTATACAGCTCGCCGGCGCTTTTTTTCAGGTTGACCGCACGCATGAAGCGGTCGACATCCAGCACCTCGGGCCCGGACATTTCCGCCAGGCGGCCCTGGGCCAGCAGGCGCAGGGTGACCATCTGGGTGATGCGGTCACTGGCGTGCACATAACCGAGGCTGAACAGTGCGTCATGGAAGGTGTTGCTTTCGATCAGCGGCATGCCCTGGGCATTGCGGCGTACCGACACATTCTGTGCCAGGCCCTTGAGCGGCTGTACGCCGGCGACGGGAGGCAGGGTGTCCTGGGTGCTCTGGAGCTGGCAACCGGCCAGGCTTAATGCACTGGCCACTGCCGCGGCAACGCCGAACCGGGGAAGAAAATGTGAGAGGGCTGGCGAGGCCATGGCAAAGCTCCTGCGGGGGGTAACGTCAGTAAAGGCGCTACGTTAGTGAGCGCGGCGAAACGACGCAAGCAGGAGTTTTTGCAAAGGATTAGATCTTGAGTCTTGTGCATATCAAATGTGGGTGGGGGCTAGCCCCCGATGGCGGTGTGTCAGTGACTGATGGTGTGTCTGAACCACTGCTATCGGGGGCACGCCCCCTCCCACATTTTGACCTCGTACACCTTCAGATCAGGACTTTGGCGGATTCACTTTTTGCACCAGTTCATACGCCCGAACGGTGGCCGGGCGTTCCTTGATGCTGTTGAACCAGCGCTGCACGTGGGGGAAATCCTCCAGACGCTGGCTCTGCCATTTGTGGGAAACAATCCACGGGTAAATCGCCATGTCGGCGATGCTGTAGTCCTCACCCGCCACGAATGCACGGTCGGCCAAACGCCGGTCCAACACGCCGTACAGCCGCGCGGTTTCGTCGACGTAACGCTTGATCGCGTAGGGAATCTTCTCCGGTGCGAACTGGCTGAAGTGGTGGTTCTGACCCGCCATCGGCCCCAGCCCGCCCATTTGCCAGAACAACCATTGCAGCGCTTCCTGGCGACCGCGCAGGTCTTTGGGCAGGAACTGGCCGGTTTTCTCCGCGAGGTACAGAAGGATTGCCCCGGATTCAAACAGCGAAATCGGCGCGCCGCCGTCGGTCGGGCTTTGATCGACGATGGCCGGGATGCGGTTGTTGGGAGCGATCTTCAGGAAGTCCGGCTTGAACTGATCGCCCTGGCCGATGTTGATCGGGTGCACCTTGTAGGGCAGGCCGGCTTCTTCCAGGAACAGCGATACTTTGTGACCGTTGGGGGTAGTCCAGTAGTACAGGTCGATCATGAAGCTCTCCAAATGAGCGAATGCCTGTAGGTATAGGTGAGGTTCAGCGAGGGAAATTCAACTTAAAAATTGGGGAGGGTTATTGTCCCCGATGGCGATAGGTCAGCCGGCAGATGCAATGACTGACGCTCAGCTACCGGGCCAAGCCCTCCCGCGTTTTGGATCTTCAGCGTGGCTTTACGCCCCGTGGCACTTCTTGAATTTCTTCTCGCTGCCGCACGGGCAAGGATCGTTGCGGCCAACGTCCTTCAACGCGTTGCGCACGGGCTCCTGGTGAGCATGGCCGCAGTTCGGGCCGTGGACATGGCCGTGGTCGTGATCATGGTGATCGTGATCGTGGTTGCAGTCAGGACCATGGACATGGGGTTGCTGAGTCATTGATGTCGCTCCGGAATAAAATCGCCGGGGATTATCACGCCATTGTGGTTCACCTGCACGTCATAACCGATGAATAATCCGGTTTTCAGCTCGCCTTCCAGGCGGTACGGCACGGGTTTGTCGGGTTTTTTCAGCATCTGCACCACGTCGCGTATCTGCGGCCAGAGGTTGGTGCGCACCGACACCCTGAAAAAGGCATGGCCGCGCGGCGCAATGGTCAGCCACTCATTGGACTCGCCTTCGGTCAACACGAAGTTACCCAGGCTGACCTTGTAGATCAGGCCACGTACCGTCAGGTCGGCGTCGTCGCGGTTGTCCACGCGAAAGTACAGCTTGAATTTCTGCTCGAGCAATTTGGCCCGCACCACCTCGACTTTGACCAGCGAAACGTGGGGCGGCGGCGCATTGTCTTCGAACCAGGACGCGCAGCCGGTCAGGCCAAGGGTCAACGCCAGCATCAAGCTGTACATCCGGAGCATGGCGTGAGTCCTGTGTAGGTTTAGAGGTAGCTGGAACAACACTTCTTGAATTTCTGCCCACTGCCGCACAGGCAGGCATCGTTGCGCCCGGCCTTCACTTCCACGGTCGGGTCGATGAAGTACCAGCGCCCGTCATTCTGTACGAAAGAAGACTGCTCGCGGTGGCTATGTTCGCCAGTGGCGTCATGCCAGCGCGCGGTAAAGGTCACAAAGGCGTGTTCCGGCTGGCCGCCGAACACCTCGGAATTTTCTACCTCAAGGCCGAGCCAGGTGCTTTGGGCGCTCCAGGCGGCGATGGCGTCGCGGTCCAGGCCGGCCTGTTGCGCGGGCAAGGTGGTGGCCACCAGGTAGTCCACCAGGCCCAGCACGTAGGCACTGTAGCGCGAACGCATCAGGGCGCTGGCGCAGGGGGCCGGGTGGCCGGCGTGATAGTGGCCGCAGCAGGCATCCAGCAGGTTGCCACTGCCGCACGGGCAAATGGATGTACTCATCGGGTTACCACCAATACTTTCCGAAATTTTCCGGGTTGGCCCAGAAACGGGCGTTGAGCCAGTCCGGCACCTGTTTGTAGTCAAGCAGATCATAGGTAAACAGCGTCAGAACCTGTTCGTCACGCTGGAAACGCTCGCTCGCCTGCAGGGCCAGTGAGAAGAAGTCGGTGTCTTTCCAGTCGCAGGCGTTCAGGTCCACCAGCACCGCAATGCGGCTGGCGTTGAGGTTGCGAATGCCACCGAGCAGGGTCAAGCCTTGCGGTTTTGACAGGTGTTCAAGGCAGTCCACCACCAGTGCCAGGTCAAAACGCTGGGCTGCCAGCGCCGCCGGCAGCGGGCCGGGTGCCGCTACAGACACTTCGGTCTGCGGGTGTGCCGCTTTGAAGGCATCCAGCGCCGGAAACTGACTGGCGCCCAACAGCAACAGGCGTTTTGGCTGGTGCAGGTCGAGCAACGCAGCCAAGGCTTGCTGCGGCGTACGGGGAGAAATACCAGCGATCATCAGAGATCCTCACATCAGGACCGTAGAGACTAGCGCGGCTGAGCGTGCGGGCCTAGAGCGGGCGGCCGCGAAAAGTCCTGCGTGGGCGACGATCCTCAATGAATACGGGGGTGTGGCGCAGTGGCGCAGATGAAAAGAGCAGTCTTTACTCCACCCATCGGCCCCCGCCGATCCCCTCAGGAGAAATCAGATGAGCATCATGCGGACAGCTCTACCCTTGGTTCTGCTAACCGGAGTATTGACAGGTTGCGCAGGCTTGCAAAAAACCGATTGGCCCACCTGCGCCGCCGTGGGCGGTGTGACCGGTGCAGCGATCGGTGCCACTGAAAGCTCGGCCTATGCAGGCTATGGCGCGTTGTTGATCGGCGGTATGGCCGGCGCCTATTGCTGGGTGCATGGCGATGGCGACGAAGATGGCGATGGCGTGCCGGACAGCCGCGACAAGTGTCCTGGCACTCCGAAAGGCGTACAGGTAGATGCCAACGGGTGCCCACCTGCGCCGCCGGCGGCAGCGGTGGTTGAGGAAGTGGTGGTGGTCAAGGAAGAAACCATCGTGATTCGCGATGTGCACTTCCAGTTCGACTCGGCCAAGTTGACCGCGGCGGATAAGACCAAGCTCGACACCATCGCCACGCGCCTGAAACAGGAAGCGCCGAGCGCCCAACTGCGCGTCAGCGGGCATACCGACAGTGTCGGCAATGACGCCTACAACCAGAAACTCTCGGAAAAACGCGCCCACTCGGTTACCGACTACCTGATTGGCGCCGGCGTGCCGCGCAGCAACTTTGTGTCGGTGACCGGCGCGGGTGAAAGCCACCCGGTAGCCGACAACAAAACCGCGGATGGCCGCGCCTTGAACCGCCGCACGGAAATCCAGATCAACCGCTAGCAACCCTTGCCCCTGTGGATTCCACAGGGGCATTGCCGGCGATCCTGGCTGAAACCTCCCCTTTATTAACTTTTTTGATCCTTCACTGGCAAAGCGCCGTTAGAAGTCGTTACTGTGCGTCCAAAGAAAAATTTGAAAACATTCAGGAGCCCCATGATGCGTAAGGTTTTACTGTTGGCTGTGTTGACCGCGTTGGTCAGCCCCGTCGCCCTGGCCCAGAGCGTCAGTGTTGAAGCCAACTCGTTGATGCGCTTGCCCAACAGCACCAGCGTATTGCAACTGGAGCGCCTGGACGTGGCGGACTACGGCACCTTGCTGATTCCGGCCAATATCAGCCAGGTCACGGTGGATGAGCTGCACCTGGGCCGCGATGCGCGCATTGCCATCGTCCCCGGCAACACCGCGCTGCAATTGCAGGTACGGCATGCCCAGTTGGACCACGGCAGCCAGATCACCTCGCGTGGCGCGCCGGGCACCCATGAAAAACCAGCCAAGGCCGGGCGTGACCTGACCTTGCGGATCACTTCGCTGTCGGCTGAGGCGTTGTCGGTGGACGCGCGTGGCGGTGCCGGTGCCCAAGGCTATGCCGGGCTGGATGGCGCAAACGGCGAGGATCCGGGCTGCACCTGGGGCTCGGCTGGGCGTGGCGCCAACGGTGACAATGGCGGCGATGGCCTGCCGGGTGCGCCGGGTGCACACGTGCGGGTCGAGCTGCCCCAGAGTTTCCCGGCGGAACAGATCAAGGTCTGGGTCGACGGCGGTGCCGGTGGTTTGGCGGGCACCGCAGGCAAACCGGGCAAAGGCGGGCAGTCCAAAGGCTGCCTGGTGTACCAGGCCGATGGCGGCGAAAAGGGCCGCGCCGGGTTGGAAGGGCAGCCGGGGCCGGCCGGGCCTGCGGGAACCGTGACCATTCAGCGGCTTTGAGGCGATGGGTCTGACGCTATCGGGGGCAAGCCCCTCCC
>NZ_JBAWDE010000061.1:0-3433 GCF_049590575.1 Pseudomonas sp. | reverse complement strand
GCGGTGTGTCAGTCAACACTTCTGATCCTGATACACCGCTTTCGCGAGCAAGCCCGCTCCCACAATGACCTCACTCCGGCTGCACCACTCCACAGGGCTTGAGCATGCCGCAACCGTTCATCTTTCGTACCATCGACCTGGATGGCCAGACCCTCCGCACGGCGGTGCGCCCGGGCAAGCCTCACTTGACGCCGCTGCTGATCTTCAACGGCATCGGCGCCAACCTTGAGCTGGTGTTTCCGTTCGTCCAGGCGCTGGACCCGGACCTGGAAGTGATTGCCTTCGATGTCCCCGGCGTGGGCGGTTCCTCGACGCCCAACCGGCCCTATCGCTTCCCCGGTCTGGCCAAGCTCACCGCGCGCATGCTCGATTACCTGGACTACGGCCAGGTGAACGCAGTGGGCGTGTCCTGGGGCGGCGCACTGGCGCAGCAGTTTGCGTATGACTACCCGGAGCGCTGCAAGAAGCTGATCCTGGCCGCCACCGCTGCGGGGGCATTCATGGTGCCCGGCAAGCCCAAGGTGCTGTGGCTGATGGCCAGCCCTCGACGCTATATCCAGCCGTCCCACGTGGTGCGCATTGCGCCGATGATTTACGGCGGCTCGTTCCGCCGCGACTCGAAACTGGCCGCCGAACACGCCAGCAAAGTGCGCTCGGCCGGCAAGCTGGGCTACTACTGGCAACTGTTTGCGGGGCTCGGCTGGACCAGCATCCACTGGCTGCACAAGATTCGCCAGCCGACCCTGGTGCTGGCGGGCGACGACGACCCGCTGATCCCGCTGGTCAACATGCGCCTGCTCGCCTGGCGCATTCCCAACGCACAGCTGCACATTATCGATGACGGCCATTTGTTCCTGATCACCCGCGCCGAGGCGGTGGCGCCGATCATCATGAAATTCCTGGAAGAGGAGCGCCTGCGCGCAGTGATTCACCCGCGACCGTCGGTGTAAGGACCACACCGGCGCGCAACTTGGCCAGAACCGACTATGGTTCTGAATTGGTGTGCCTGTTGATCGCTTGACGAAGGAGTAGTGGCTCATGCGAGATAGACCCGTGACGAACCCGGCGCCTACCCCCGCTGCGTTCATCAATGCGCAAAATGCGATCACCGGCCTGCGCGGCCGTGACCTGCTCTCGACCTTGCGCAGCGTCGCCGCCCACGGCCTGCGCAACCCGGTGCACACCGCCCGCCATGCCCTGGCCCTCGGCGGCCAGCTGGGCCGCGTACTGCTGGGTGAAACGGTGCATGAACCCAACCCTCACGATAATCGCTTCGCCGACCCGACCTGGGCCCTCAACCCGCTGTACCGGCGCAGCCTGCAGGCCTATCTGAGCTGGCAGAAGCAGACCCGCCACTGGATCGACGACAGCTCGCTGAGCAGCGATGACCGGGCCCGCGCGCAGTTTGCCTTCGCCCTGATCAATGACGCTGTTGCGCCCTCCAATACCCTGCTCAACCCGCTGGCAATCAAGGAGCTGCTCAACTCCGGCGGCAACAGTGTGGTACGTGGTGTGAGCAACCTGTTCAATGATTTGCTGCACAACCACGGCCTGCCGAGCCAGGTCAGCAAGCACGCCTTCGAGGTCGGTAAAACCGTGGCCACTACCCCTGGCTCGGTGGTGTTTCGCAATGAGCTGATGGAGTTGATCCAGTACAAGCCCATGAGCGAAAAACAGTACGCCAAGCCGCTGCTGATCGTGCCGCCGCAAATCAACAAGTTCTATATTTTCGACCTCAGCCCGGCCAACAGCTTTGTGCAGTACGCGCTGAAAAACGGCCTGCAGACCTTTATTGTCAGTTGGCGCAACCCGGATGTGCGCCATCGCGAATGGGGCCTGTCCACCTATGTGGCAGCGCTGGAAGAAGCGCTCAACGTGTGTCGGGCGATCACCGGTGCGCGCGAGGTCAACCTGATGGGCGCCTGTGCCGGCGGCCTGACCATCGCCGCGCTGCAAGGCCACCTGCAAGCCAAGCGCCAGTTGCGCCGCGTCTCCAGCGCCAGTTACCTGGTGAGCCTGCTGGACAGCCAGATCGACAGCCCTGCGGCCCTGTTCGTCGACGAGCAGGCCCTGGAGGCCGCCAAGCGCCGCTCCTACCAGCAAGGCGTGCTCGACGGCCGCGACATGGCCAGGGTCTTTGCCTGGATGCGCCCCAACGACCTGATCTGGAATTACTGGATCAACAATTACCTGCTGGGCAAGCAACCGCCCGCCTTCGACATCCTGTACTGGAACAACGACAACACGCGCCTGCCCGCCGCGCTGCATGGCGACTTGCTGGACTTCTTCAAGCACAACCCGCTGAGCCACCCCGGTGGCCTGGAGGTATGCGGTACGCCCATCGATTTGCAGAAGGTCACGGTGGACAGCTTCAGCGTGGCCGGGATCAACGACCACATCACGCCGTGGGACGCGGTGTATCGCTCCACCCAGCTGCTGGGTGGCGAGCGACGCTTCGTGCTGTCCAACAGCGGTCACGTGCAGAGCATTCTCAACCCGCCGGGCAACCCCAAGGCCAACTATGTCGAGAACCCCAAGCTGAGCAGCGATCCGCGCGCCTGGTACTACGACGCCAATCACGTCGAAGGCAGCTGGTGGCCGCAGTGGCTGGAGTGGATCCAGCAACGTTCGGGGGTACAGCGCGAAACCCTGACCGCCCTGGGCAACCAGAATTACCCACCGATGGAAGCGGCGCCAGGCACTTACGTGCGGGTGCGCTGAGCTCAACGATCACATTAAGAAGACTGGATGAAAACCCGCGACCGTATCCTTGAATGTGCCTTGCAGTTGTTCAACCAGAAGGGCGAGCCAAATGTGTCGACCATGGAGGTGGCCAATGAAATGGGGATCAGCCCGGGCAACCTCTACTACCATTTTCACGGCAAGGAGCCGCTGGTACTCGGGCTGTTTGAGCGCTTCCAGAATGAGCTGGCGCCGCTGCTCGACCCACCCGCGGACGCGCAATTGCAGCCCGAGGATTATTGGCTGTTCCTGCACCTGATCATCGAGCGCATGGCTCACTACCGGTTTTTGTTCCAGGACCTGTCAAACCTGGCGGGCCGCCTGCCGAAGCTGGCCAAGGGCATCCGCAACCTGTTGACGGCACTCAAGCGCACCCTGGCGTCGTTGCTTGCGCGGTTGAAGGCGGCGGGGCAATTGGTCAGCGACACCCAGGCGCTGGGGCAATTGGTGGAGCAGATCACCCTGACCCTGCTGTTTTCCCTGGATTACCAGCGCATTCTCGACCGTGAAGGCGAGGTGCGGGTGGTGGTGTACCAGATCATGATGCTGGTGGCGCCGCACCTGTTGCCTCCGGCGCGCCAGGCGACCGAGCGGTTCGCACTGAAATATCTGGATCACATAGATTAAAAATGTGCGAGCGGGCTTGCTCGCGAATGCGGTGTGTCAGACAGCACCTCTGTTACTGATACAC
>NZ_JBAWDE010000060.1:0-5086 GCF_049590575.1 Pseudomonas sp. | reverse complement strand
CGGCATCAGCAGGCTGCCGGCCAGGCACGCCAGGGCCAGCGAATGCGGCTGCGTCGCGGTGCCCGCGATGGCGAGGTACGTCACCGGCGGCAGGTTGAACAGCAACGAGCCCAACCCCGCCAGCACAAAACGTTCGCTGGCTTGTAACGGAATGCTGAACAGCGCATGCAGCATCAAACCCGGCACACACCACGCGACAATCTGCAGGTTGCTGGCCGCCAGTGCCGTGGCGCTTGCCGCCAAGCCCGGGCCGAGCACGTGCACCAGCCAGGGCGCCAGCAAGGTCAGCAGCGCACTGGTGACCAGTGCGATCAGCAGCAGCGCCGGAAACAACACCGCCAGCCAGTCCAGGCGCTCGCCCTCCTTGCGCCCCAGGTACAGCGGCAGCGCGGCAGCACTCAGCACCCCGCCGGCCAGGGACATGCGCAACGCTTCGGGCAAAAACAGCGCGATCAGGAACGCATCGCTGCGCTCACCCGCACCCCAGGCCGCCACCAGCAACCATTCGCGGGCGAACCCCAGGCACAGGCCCAGCAGAGTCGCCAGGGTCAGCCAGGCGGCCGAGCCGAGCATCAGGAACGCGCGCCTTCAAGCCGCGGTTTGCGATAGGCGACGGTTTTGACCTGTGGCAGGCGCGCCGGAAACAGCCGGCGCGCCTCCAGCACATTGATGCCGACCATCAGCCAGAACAACGCGACCATCACCACCGCAAAGCTGAAGTAGTGGTCAAACAGGCCGCTGACCAGCGCCGACAGAATCCCGCCGGTGGTACCCAGCCACAGGGCATTGTCCTTGGTCAGGCGGATCGGGCCTTTTTCCGGGCGCGCCTCACGCCACCAGCGCACGGTCACCGCCACAAAAAACAGCATGCCGACGATGCCGATCTTGTAGATGTAGTTCAGCCACAGGTTGGAAATCCCCAGGAAATGCGTGCCCGGCACGGGCGGGTCGACCTTGAAGCCGATGCCCAACGGGTAGGCCGCCACGGCTTGCGGGAACATGCGGTATTCGTCGAAACGCACCTCGGTACTCGCATTGCTTGACGAGAAAATCGTCGCCAGGCGCTCCTGCAATGGCGGGTAGGCGATCACCAGTGCCACCGTCAGCGCCGCGCCGATCATCAGCAAACGCCCGGTGTACGGCACGCGGCGCGTGGCCATCCATATCAGCACCAACGCCAGGCTGACCATCGCCCCACGGCTACTGGCCAACAGCAACGCGGCCGCCCCCAGGCACGCCACGCCGAGGCCCAAGGCGCGCTTCCAGCCCTGCTCGGTCATGCCAAAACAGAAGGCCAGGGGCAGCAGCAAGGCCATGATCCCGCCGATGGCATTCGGGTGCGTCCACGGCGAGCCCATGCGCGAGGACATGGCCTCCAGGCCGAACTTCAGCGTGTCGAAGTTGGCGTAGTTGAACAGCGCCAGGATCGGGGCAATCCCGGCCCCCGAGCGTGTGCGCACAAACACCGCGATCGACAGCACCAGCATCGCCAGGGTGCCCAGCAGCAGAGCGATCACCAAGGCTTCGCGGTGCTTGTGGTCCACCAGTAACCGCGCGGCAATAAACACCCCCGACAGGTTGAGCAACCAGCGCAGCCAGTTGGCCACGCCGCTGGTATCAGCGCTGATCGTGACCTGGCCGACAATGAACGGGAACACGCTGAACAGCATCAGCCACAGCAGCATCTGGTCGGTGGGGCGCCGCGCAAGGCTCGGCACATCGTGCTGGCGCGCCAAAAAGCTATGCCACAGGATCGCGCCCCAGGTCAGGGCCAGGATCGCTTCGCTGACGGTACTGCGGATGCCCAGGTTGATCGTGGAAAACGGCATGAACGTGGCGATCAGGGCAAACAGCAACAGGCCCCAGAACGGAAAGCGCAAGATGGTCACCGCCCCCGCCAGGCCGACCACCGCAAGGAACGCCTTGGCCGGTGACAGCAGCAGCGCCAGCGCGCCGAACAGCAGGCCAAACAGGATCGCGACAAGGCTAGCCAGGTTCACTCTCACTTGAGTTCCTCGATCAGTTCAGCCAGGCGCTGGCGATACGCGTGATGGTTGTAGCGTTGTGCCCATTGGCGCCGTTGCTCGGTTGAGTCTTCGGCAGGTTGCTGCGCCAGGTCGACCATCAAGTGCACCAGCGCCGGGCCATCGGTGGGTGAAAAACGCGGCGCCGACGGCGGGGTGATTTCATCCAGCGAGGTGCCGCTGGCCACCGCCACCGGCGTGCCGACGCTCAGCGCCTCGATCACCGGCAGGCCAAAGCCTTCGGCATACGAAGGCTGCCAAAGGCGCGAGGCCTGGCGGTACAGCGCGTGCAGCTCGGCATCCGACACGCCGCTCAGCGCGCGAATTCCCGGCAGGCTGCGCTGCGCGTCGGGCAAGTGCTCCAGGCTGCCCACCAGCACCAATTCCGGTACGGCCGGCGATTGGCGTCGCGCCTGCTGCCAAGCCTCTACCAGAAACGGCACGTTCTTGCGCAACTCGCGGGTGCCCACCAGCAGCCAGTAACGGTCGGGCAGTTGGCGCGCGGACAGGTCCGCCGCCAGTTCGGAAAAACCGTCGACCTGGTTGGGCAGCACGCGAACCTTGCCCGCTGCCTTGGGAAACAACCGCGCGGTTTCATCGGCGCTGTACTGTGATGGCGTCCACACGCGGTCGGCGCTGTGCACCGCGTAGGCAATCGACAGGCGATCGCTGGTCTTGTAGATCAGCGCCTTCAGGCGGTTGGCGTGGTAGTTGTTCAAGGTGATCTGAAACAGGTCATGCAGCAGCACCACGGTGCGCAACCCTTTTGGTTGGGGAGGCAGCGGCAGGCCCATATTGAAGGTGCTGATGTACAGGTCGATATGCTGTTCACGCAAAGCGCGCGGCAGAAAACCGGCCTCGAAGCGCAGGCGATTGTGCGGCTGGTGCATGGCGGTCTTGGCGCAGCCCCAGTCCGGGCAGTGGGCCTGCAGGCGGGTTTCATCGCCCAGCGGCGCCACGGTAAAGCGCTCGAGTTCGATGCCCGGCAAGGTGTGCAGGGCGCTTTCCAGTGCATACACCTGGCGGCTGATGCCCGATTGCGGCGAGGTGCCGACGGTGCGGTAATCCAGGCCTATACGCATGCCGGCTCCTTTTGATTCAACGGCGCCAGGCTGGCGTAGACCTGCTCCAGCTGGCTGGCGGCGACGCTCCAGTCATGGGCGCGGCGGACATAGGCGCGGCCCGCTTCGCCCATCGGGGCGGCGGCGTCGGGAAACTGCAGCAGGCGCACCACTGAGTCCGCCAGGCTCGCAGCGGTTTGCCCGCCAAGGTAGTCCAGGCCTTCCACCAGGTCCAGCCCCGACACGCCTTGCTCGGTACTCGCCAATGGCAGGCCGGCGGCCAGCGCCTCCAGCACCTTGAGCTTGGAACCGCCGCCATGGCGCAACGGCGCAAGAAACACCGAGCAGCTCGATTGCAGGTTCAACAGGTGCGGCACAAAACCCTGCCATTCGATCCGCGGGTCCGGCCAGCGTTCGCGCCAGCTGGCCGGCATGCCGAAACCGCAGACACTCATGCGAGCATCCGGGCAGCGCTCCCAGACCTTGGGCAGAATTTCATCCAGGGCCCATTCGATGGCGTCCACGTTCGGCGCGTATTCATAGTTGCCGAGGAACAGCACGCGGCGTGCCGACGGGTCGGGGCGGGCGGCGGCGAAGTGGTCGCAGTCCACGCCATTGACCACCACGTGCACCGGCTTGCCGGCGATTTTTTGCAGCACCTGGGCATCGCTGTCGGTCACTGCCACCACCTGCGTGGCCTGGCGCATCACCCGGCGTTCCCAGCGCGCGTAGCGCCATTGATCGTAGCGAATAAACGGCAGCGCCCAACCCGGCAAGCGGTCGTACGTTGCGGCGCCGAGGGCCGATTCGACGTTGTGCTCGGTCAGCACAAAAGGCTGGGATTTACGTGCCAGCGCATCCTCGTAAGGCTGAAAGCTGTAGCTGTGCTCGATCTGCACCACGTCCCACTGTTCACCCAGCAACCAGTTGAACGTGTCCTGCAGTTCGCCCGCCAGGCCATTCACGCTGGCCAGCAGCGGGTAGGGCGCAAACAGCCCGGCCAGCAGGGTGGTGGCGCTGCGCAACGGGCGGCGCGGCAGGATGATCAGCTGCTCGAGAAAGCCCTCCAGCACCTGGCGGTCGGACAGCGACACCGGGTGCTTGTCATGCAGCAGCAAGGTGATCCGGTGCCCGCGCGCGGCCAGGCTGCGCAGCAGGTGGAACTGGCGAGTCTTGCCGCCGCTGGTGGCGGGCCAGGGCGAGTAGGGCAGGATCCATAAAATGCGCATGGCAGGCCTCAGTCCCATAACAGAATTTGCAGGTTCGGCTTGACCGGTACGGTCAGGCCGTTGGTGCCACTTACCGGGGCTTGCGTGCCGCGCAGCGGGTCATACAGGGTCGCGCTGGCCAGGCCCGGCAAGTGTGCGTTGCCACCCTCGGCCGACCAGAAGAACCACAGTTTGCGGCCGTCGGCGCGGGTCCAGCCGATGCTGAACAGGCCGTCGGGCAATTGGTCGGCCACGGGTGGGTCGCCGGGCGTGAGTTGCGGGCCGCTGGTGTCGAGGAAGTTTTTCAGCGCGGTGTAGGCGGGCTTAGGGTTGGCGTCGATATCGAGCAAGCCATAAAACTGGTCACGCACGCTGGCACGCTGGTCGAGGTCGCTGAGGGTGAACAGGAAGATCTTGTCGTAATCCATCGCGCTCATCAGCGCCACCCGGCGCAGGATGTAATCGGCCTGGCCTTGCTGGGTGATGATGTCCTGGGCGTCTTTGGGGCCGGGGTAGGTCGACCAGCCCCACTCGGTGCTCCACAGGGTTTGCACGCCGGCGTTGCGCAGCGCCTGGTTAAGCTGGGTGGTCTTGTCGATGAAGTCCAGGTTGGCCGGGTCGTTGCCTTCAGGCAACTGGGTGTAGGGGTGGTAGGCAATCACCGTATTCAGGCTGGCCACGCCGAGTGCGCCGAGGGCGTCGAACATGGTCTGGCCGTTGGGCATTTCACTGAAAAACGCCATGCCGGGCGCCACCACCGGTTTGCTCGGGTTGACCGCGCGCAGGGCCGCAG
>NZ_JBAWDE010000059.1:0-9771 GCF_049590575.1 Pseudomonas sp. | reverse complement strand
CATCCATCCCGCGCCCGTCGCGGGATGGATGCAGCCCTGGTGATTGATCGACCGCAATATCCACACAGAAAAACCAACAAATCGCCAATAGGCACTTGCTATTCTACGAATAAGAATTATTCTCATTGAAACTTATCAAGGAGAACGACCATGACTTATTTGATAGATGCCTGGCTGGATCGCCCACACCCTTACCTGCGGATCCTGCATCGGGAAACCGGCGAAGTGTGCGCGGTGCTTGAGGAAGAAGCGCTGAATGAGCTGCAGGACCAGGGCGACCTGGACGTCAATGGCCTGAGTTCCAGTGAGCCTGGAGTGCTGAAGGAGGTGGTACGTAACCTGTTTCTGTTCTGCTATGCCCGAGCGTTGCGCCCGGCGACGGAGCTCAATGGCAAGTTCCATCCATGAACAACCCCGAAACAACTGAATGCACCGGCCTCATGTGGGAGCCGGGCTTGCCCGCGATACAGACGACTCGGTCAAACCCGCTACCGAGGTGATGCCATCTCAGGCAAGCCAGCTCCCACATAGAGCCGGGCGCAATCAACAGGTCTTACAAAACGTCGAGCAGCTCGACGTCGAACACCAGAACGCTGTGCGGCGGAATGCTGCCAACGCCTTGAGCGCCGTAAGCCAGTTCGCTCGGCACGTACAGACGCCATTTGCTGCCGGCATTCATCAGTTGCAGGGCTTCGGTCCAGCCGGCGATCACGCCGCCAACCGGGAATTCTGCAGGCTGGCCACGCTCGTAGGAGCTGTCGAACACAGTGCCGTCGATCAGGGTGCCGTGGTAGTGCGTACGCACTTGGTCTTCACGGCTAGGTTTGGCGCCAGTACCGGCAGTCAGCACTTCAAATTGCAGGCCGGAAGCCAGAGTGGTGATGCCATCACGCTTGGCGTTTTCAGCCAGGAATGCCAGCCCAGCGCCCGCAGCCGCTTCAGCCTTGGCAGCCGCTTCGGCTTGCATGATTTCGCGGATAACCTTGAAGCTGGCGGCCATTTGCTCTTGGTCGACACGGCTTGGCTTGCCGGCGAAGGCGTCGGTCAGGCCGGCCAGGATAGCGTCCAGGCTCACACCCGGTGGTGGGTTGTCACGCAGTTGGTCGCCCAACTGACGGCCGATACCGTAGCTGACGCGGGTTTCGTCGGTGGACAGATTAACTTCGGACATGAAGAGGCTCCGCTGTAGGACAACACGGGTTTTACCGGGCTGCCCAGAACTAAAAGGGCCAGCAGACTAGCACACAAGCCCCGCCCATGATCAGCCCCCCTCCCCGGCCAGCCACTGCGATGGCGACCCTTCGTCGCACCTGACGAAATAGCATTTCAGATTCGCGCCTTGCCGCCGATACAGCCCTACACAGCAGCTGGCTCCAAAATCAATAACCGTCCAGCACACCCCCATCTTTCTTGCGGAGCATTCGATGAATAGCTGGTTCGGTAACATCAGCGTCAACCTCAAACTGGGCCTGGGCTTCGGCCTGGTGCTTGTCCTCACGTCGATTCTGGCATTGACCGGCTGGACCAGCCTGGGCGGCCTGATCGACCGTAGTAACTGGATGAGCGACATCACCCAGCTCAACGCGTCGCTGACCAAGCTGCGTATCGTGCGCCTGCAATACATGTTGGCCAACGGCGACGAGGCCGTGGCACAGAACGTACAAACCAATCTTGATGCCTTCGCTGCCCAGCAACAGAAGCTCCTGGACAGCTTCAAGAGCCCGGAAAACCTCAAGCTGCTCAACGAACAGAAAGCCGTGATCACGGCCTACCAGCAGTCATTGAACAAAATGCGTGAGGCCTACCGAAACGGCAACGCCTCTCGCCAGGTCATGGGCGACAAGGCTGACATCGCCAACGCACAGATCGAAGCGCTGGACACCAAAGTGCAGCAAATGCCCGAAAGCCCGGAGCGTTTCAGCCAGTTCCAGGCCGTGACCGGCGCCAAAGAAGCATTCATGTTGGCCCGCTATGAAGTGCGTGGCTACATCGCTAACGTCAGCCCGGAAACCGAAGCCCGCGCCGCCGCACAAATTGAAAAAGCTATCGGTGGCTTGAAAGGCCTCAGCAGCGTATTCAGTGCGAACGAACAAAGCGCGCTGACCGCGCTGGAAACCGCCCTTGGTGCCTACCGCACCGCCGTGCAGAACTACAAGGCCGCCAACGCCGATATCGTCGCAGCCCGCGCTGAAATGACCACCCAGGGCACGGATATCGTGACCATCAGCGACAAGCTCTACGACATCCAGCTGGATCGCCGTGACGCCGAAAGCGCCCAGGCCCGCAGCCTGCAATTGGTCAGCACCTTGCTGGCGCTGCTGGTCGGCATCATCGCCGCATGGGTTATTACCCGCCAGATCACCCGCCCGATCCAGGAAACCCTGGCCGTGGTGGAGCGCATCGCTTCCGGCGACCTGAGCCACAACATCCAGGTCACCCGTCGCGATGAACTGGGCGTACTGCAACAAGGCATCCAGCGCATGGGCACCACCCTGCGTGAGCTGATCAGTGGTATTCGCGACGGCGTGACCCAGATCGCCAGCGCCGCTGAAGAACTGTCGGCGGTTACCGAGCAGACCAGTGCCGGCGTGAACAGCCAGAAGATCGAGACCGACCAGGTCGCCACCGCGATGCATGAAATGACCGCCACCGTGCAGGAAGTGGCACGCAACGCCGAGCAGGCATCCCTGGCCGCCGCCGATGCCGATGGCCAAGCCCGCGCCGGCGACAAAGTGGTGGCCGAAGCCATCGCCCAGATCGAGCGCCTGGCCGCCGAAGTGGCGCGTTCCACCGATGCCATGACGCACCTGCAGCAAGAGAGCAACAAAATCGGCAGCGTGATGGACGTGATCAAGGCGGTTGCCGAACAGACCAACCTGCTGGCCCTCAACGCCGCAATCGAAGCGGCGCGTGCCGGTGAAGCCGGCCGTGGCTTTGCCGTGGTGGCCGACGAAGTGCGTGGCCTGGCCCAACGCACGCAGAAATCCACCGAGGAAATCGAAGGCCTGGTCGCCGGCCTGCAGAACGGTACCCAACAAGTCGCCAACGTGATGAACAACAGCCGCAGCCTTACCGACAGCAGTGTCGAGCTGACGCGCAAGGCTGGTGTGTCACTGGAAAACATCACCCGTACGGTGTCGAACATCCAGTCGATGAACCAGCAGATCGCCGCCGCCGCCGAACAGCAAAGCGCCGTGGCCGAAGAGATCAGCCGCAGCATTGTGAACGTGCGTGACGTCTCCGAGCAGACCGCCACCGCGAGTGACGAGACGGCGAAGTCGAGCGTGGAACTGGCGCGTTTGGGCAGCCAGTTGCAACAGATGGTCAGCCATTTCCGCGTGTAAAAAACCACAATCACTCACTGGAACTGCAATAAAAAACCGCCCTGCCCAGGCGGTTTTTTATTGCCCGCGATTTATCGATCAGCCCTCGCCTTCCTCGACAAACACCAGCCGATTACCAAACGGGTCCTTGATGCTCATTTCCCTCGAGCCCCACGGCGTTTCCTCAACCCCGGGCTTGGCATAACGATAATCCTTGCCCTGCAGTTGCTGCTGGTACGCGTCCACACCTTGCGCCTGAATCCGCACCGCCGAACCCGGCGATGCATCGCCATGGTGCTCAGTCAGATGCAACACGCACTCGCCCAACGACACCTGCAGATACAACGGATAATTCGCCTCGAAGCGATGCTGCCAATCAACCTTGAACCCGAGGAAGTCGACGTAGAATTCCAACGCCTTGACCTCGTCGAAAATCCGCAAAATGGGAATGACTTTTCCTAAGTGCATGGCAACCGCTCCGTCTATAAGAGCGCCCACTATAGAGACGAAAACCCGCGACGCAAATCCCCGCTGCGAGCCAGGAATCGCCCCGGCCGCTGACCGTTGGCCTGCCCATCGCTGTAGCTCAACACGCCATTGACCCACACGCCATCAATGCCCTCGGCAGCACGTTGCGGCGCGTTGAAGTCCGCCACATCGCGCACGCGCACCGGGTCGAACAGCACCAGGTCAGCCCAGTGCCCTTCACGGATTTCCCCGCGCTCGGCCAGGCCAAAACGCGCCGCCGACAAGCCGGTCATCTTGTGTACCGCCGTATGCAACGGGAACAACCCCACATCCCGGCTGAAATGCCCCAGCACCCGTGGGAATGCGCCCCACAAACGTGGATGCGGAAACGGGTCTTCGGGCAACCCGTCCGAGCCCACCATCGACAGCGGATGCGCCAGGATGCGTCGTACATCAGCCTCATCCATCCCGTAGTACACCGCCCCCGCCGGTTGCAGACGACGTGCTGCGTCCATCAGCGAAACATCCCACTCGGCGGCGATGTCCTGCAAGTCGCGGCCACCGACCTCGGGGTGCGGCGTCGACCAGGTGATGGTGATCCGGAACGCATCGGTGACTTGCTTGAGGTCCAGGGTCGAAGAGCTGGCGGCATAGGGATAACAATCACACCCCACCGGGTGGGTTTTCGCCGCAAGCTCCAGCTTCGCCAGCAGCTGCGGACTACGCCCCCAGTTACCGGCGCCGGCACATTTGAGGTGGGAAATAATCACCGGTGCCTGGGCATGCCGGCCAATCAGGAAAGCTTCGTCCATCGCCTCCAGCACCGGTTCGAATTCGCTGCGCAAATGGGTGGTGTACACCGCACCAAAAGCCGTGAGTTCCTCACTCAGTTGCAGTACTTCATCGGTCTCGGCATTGAACGCGCTGGCGTAAGCCAGGCCTGTGGATAAACCCAGGGCGCCGGCGGCGAGACTCTCCTGCAATTGCACACGCATGGCCGCGATTTCGCCAGGCGTGGCGGTGCGGTGCAAGTCGTCCATATGGTTGCTGCGCAGCGCCGTATGGCCGATCAGCGCGGCGACATTAACGGCAGGATGGGCGCCTTCTACGGCGGCGCGGTAGTCGGCAAATCGCGGATAGACGAAGGCCTCACGTGTGCCCAGCAGGTTCATCGGGTCTGGCGGCTCGCCCAGCAGGCTCACCGGAGAGGCGCTGATGCCACAGTTGCCGACGATCACCGTGGTCACGCCCTGGCTGAGCTTGGGCAGCATCTGCGGATGGCGGATCACCACCGTGTCATCGTGGGTGTGCACATCAATGAAACCCGGCGCCAAGACGCGGCCATTGGCCTCGATTTCATGCTCGGCCAGCGCTGTCGACAAATCGCCGATCGTCTCGATGCGCCCGTCGCGCAGCCCCACATCGGCGACGTAACCCGGGGTGTTGCTGCCATCAATGATCAGCGCCTGGCGAATCAGCGTGTCGTACTTCATATCAATCTCCAAGCGGCAGGCTGTCTGGGCCGCCGCGATAATCGTCCAGGGCCAGCTTGATCCGGCGCAGGCGTTCCTGATTGTCGTCCGGCATGGCCAGCGCCAGCTCGGTAGCGAGCAGGTCAATGGCCAGCAGCATGCCGTAGCGCGCCGCCGTGGGCTTGTAGATAAAACTGGTTTCAGCCGGCTGCAGCGGCAGCACTACATCCGCCAACCGGGCCAAGGGGGAGTCGGCCAGGGTGATGGCGATGATGCGCGCGTCGTAGTTGCGGGCCAGTGCGACCACGTCCAGCAGCTCGGGCGTAAGGCCGGTGAGCGAGCAGACAATCAGCGCGTGCTCCGGCCCCAGCGTCGCCGCCGTGACCCGCATCATCACCGGGTCATGGCTGGCGGCAATCGAATAACCCAACCGCACCAAACGCACCTGCAACTCGTCGCTGCACAGGCTCGACGGGCCGCCCATGCCAAACGCGTGGATCATCCGCGCCTTGCCCAGCAGGTTGACTGCGTCGGCAAAACTCGCCTGGTTAAACCCTGACAGGTGCTGACGCAACGTCGCTTCGATGTCGCCGAGGATCTGCCGGTGAAAGGCCGACTGCTCCGGCAACCCGGTCGGGTCCAGGAAGCGGCTGCCAACGCCACTCGCCTGCGCCAGCTGCAAGCGCAAATCACGCAAATCCCGGCAACCCACGCTGCGCGCAAAACGCGACAAGGTCGCGGTGCTGACCTCGGCCCGCTGGGACAAGGCTTCCAGGCTGGCCGACGCGGCAAAGCCCACGTCATCGAGCATCAGCTTGGCGATACGCCCTTCACCGGCGCTGAAAGCGTCCTGGCGGGCGCGGATCTGGTAGAGGATGTCCATGGAGGCTCCGGGTTACAGAATAAGGCTCATAACACCAGTGAAAGGCCGTAGGTAAGAGCGAACGCGACCACTGAAATCAAGGTTTCCAGCACCGTCCAGGTCTTGAAGGTCTGGATCACTGTCATATTGAAGTATTCCTTGATCAGCCAGAAGCCGCCGTCGTTGACGTGGGAAAAGATTACCGAGCCCGCGCCGGTAGCCAGCACCAGCAACTCAGGATGTGGATAACCCAGGCCCATGGCCACTGGCGCGACCACCCCGGATGCGGTGGTCATCGCCACCGTCGCCGAGCCAGTGGCGATACGCATCAGCGCAGCAAACAGCCAGCCCATTACCAGTGGCGACAAATGGAACGCATGGGCCAGGCCGAGGATTTCATTGGTCACGCCGGCGTCCACCAAGATGCGGTTCAAGCCGCCGCCGGCGCCTACCAGCAAGGTGATACTCGCGGTCGGTGCCAGGCATTCATTGGTGAACTTGAGGATCGATTCGCGGTTGAAGCCTTGGGCCAGGCCCAGGGTATAGAAGCTCACCAGGGTCGCCACCAGCAGCGCGATCACCGAGTTGCCGATAAACAACAGGAACTGGTTGAAACCGCTGCCCGGTGTGGAAATCACGTTGGCCCAACCGCCGATCATCATCAGCACCACCGGCAACAGAATGGTGCCCATGGTCAGCGCAAAGCTCGGCAGACGGCTACGCGGCTCGCGCTCGATAAACTGGCGTTCCAGCGGGTTTTCCGCCGGCAAGTGAATGCGCGGCACGATGAATTTGGCGTACAGCGGGCCGGCGATGATCGCCGTGGGGATGCCGATCAGAATCGCGTACAGCACGGTCTGCCCGACCGACGCGTTATACGCCAGCACCGCCATCATCGCCGCCGGGTGCGGCGGTACCAGCGCATGCACCACCGACAGCCCGGCGACCATCGGCAAACCGACCATCAGGATCGACACCCCAACGCGCCGCGCCACGGTGAACGCGATCGGCACCAGCAACACAAAACCGACCTCGAAAAACAGCGGCAACCCCACCAGGAACGCGATGCACACCATGGCCCAGTGCGCATTGCGCTCGCCAAACCGGTTGATCAGCGTACGCGCCACCTGCTCGGCACCGCCGGACTCGGCCATCATCTTGCCAAGCATGGTGCCCAGCGCCACGACCAGGGCGATATGCCCCAGGGTTTTACCGACACCCGCCTCGTAGGAACCCATGATGGTGTCCGCCGGCATCCCGGCCATCAGCGCCAGGCCGATAGATACCAGGGTGATGACGATAAACGGGTTGAGTCGGTAACGTGCGATCAGCACGATCAATGCAATGATGGCGATGGCAGCGTACGCCAACAGCCCAAAGCCCGGTGATGCGGCCATGCGGTACTCCTCGGAAAGGGTCACGTCGAATTGGTTGTGAAACTCATAAATCATTCCCGAGGTGGATTTTCAAACGTTATGAAAGTAATTTTCGCCCACGGATAAGCGCTGTCGCGTTGGGATATGCCCAACGGCAGTCGATGAAAATTCGCGGGGTGTTCTTACATGAAGATCAGCGGTTGCCGGAAACTCGGCAGCGGCGGTTGAGTCATAGAATGCGCATCCACTCATGCCCAGGAAAATCGACCATGATTCGCACCTCACTCGCCGCTGGCGCCCTGCTTCTGGCCGTAAGCGGCGCCGCCTCGGCCGCCGATAACGCCGCGCTGAAAAAATGCATGGACGGCGCCAACACCACCGCCGACATGGTCAGTTGCAACACTCAGCAAGCCAAGGTCCAGGACGAGCGCCTGAACCGCGCCTACAAAACCGCCCTCGCCGCCCAGGACGGCGCGCGCAAGCAGCAACTGCAGGACGTGCAACGCCTGTGGATCAAATACCGCGACGCCAATTGCGCCTTCGCCGGCAGTGCCACCGGCGGCACCATCGACCAGGTCAATGGCTCGGGCTGCGTGCTGGACATGACCCGGACCCGCGCCCAGGAACTCGAAGACCTGGTCGGGCCGTGATCAGTCGTGATGAACCTTGGCGCGCTTGAGCAGCTTCTTGCAGCGCTCCGACAGATGCAGCACCCGCAGATGCTTGCCGGCCTTGCTGTAGCGCTCGCGCAAGGTCATCAACGCGGCAATCGCTGAATAGTCGACAAAGCTCAGGTGGCGGCAATCGAGCGTCACCTGGGCCGGGTCATTGGCCGGGTCGAACTGGTTCAGGAACGGCGTGGTCGAGGCAAAAAACAGCGTGCCGTGCAGGCGATAGAGCTTGCTGCCGTCAGCCTCCAGATGCTCATCGGCATACAGTTCACGCGCCTGTTGCCAGGCAAAATTCAGCGCCGCAATCACAATGCCGCACAGCACAGCGGTGGCCAGGTCGGTGAACACGGTGATCACCGTCACCGCGACAATCACCAGCACGTCATTGAGCGGCACTTTGTTGATCACCCGCAGCGACGCCCAGGCAAAGGTCTGCTGGGACACCACAAACATCACGCCAACCAGCGCCGCCAGCGGAATCCGTTCGATCAACGGCGACAGAAACAGAATGAACAGCAGGATCATCACCCCGGCAAACACCCCGGAGAAGCGCCCGCGCCCGCCGGAACTGAGGTTGATCACGGTTTGCCCGATCATCGCGCAACCGCCCATGCCGCCGAACAGGCCCGAAACCATGTTTGCCGCGCCCAGGGCCACGCTTTCGCGGTCGGGGTAGCCACGGGTTTCGGTGATTTCGTCGGTGAGGTTCAGCGTGAGCAGGGTTTCCAGCAGGCCGACCATGGCCATCAGGAACGCGTAGGGCGCGATGATGCCAAGGGTCTCCAGGGTCCAGGGGATCTGCGGCAGCGCGAAGGTCGGCAGGCCGCCGGCGATGTGGGCCATGTCGCCGAGGGTGCGGGTGGGCAGGCCCAGCAGGTACACCGCCAGGCCCACGCCGAGGATCGCCACCAACGCCGGCGGCACCGCGCGGGTGATGCGCGGCAGCAGGTAGACGATGGCCATGGTCACCGCCACCAGCCCTGTCATCACATACAACGGCGTGCCGCTGAGCCAGGTTTCACCGCTTTTGAAATGCTCCAACTGGGCCAGGGCAATGATGATCGCCAGGCCATTGACGAACCCCAGCATCACCGAGTGCGGCACCATGCGCACCAGCTTGCCCAGGCGCAGCAGGCCGAACGCGACCATGATCAGCCCGCCCAGCAGCACCGTCGCCAGCAGGTACTCCACGCCGTGTTGCACCACCAGCGCGACGATCACCACTGCCATCGAGCCGGCCGCACCGGACACCATGCCGGGCCGGCCGCCGAACAACGCGGTCAGGGTGCAAATGATAAAAGCGCCGTAGAGCCCCATCAGCGGGTTGAGATGGGCCACCAGGGCAAAGGCGATGCATTCGGGCAGCAGTGCAAAAGACGTGGTGAGGCCGGCCAGGGCGTCGGCGCGCAGACGGGTGAGGTTCATTGAAGTACCGGGGAATAGCGGGGATAAGGCTGGGGATGGTACGGAATTGCGGCGGGTGGGGCTAGTGAAGTATCAGGTCAGATAGACCGAGTTGCCCCTTTCGCGAGCAAGCCCGCTCCCACATTTTGATGTGTGAATACATTCAAAGGTGGGAGCGGGCTTGCTCGCGAATGC
>NZ_JBAWDE010000058.1:0-7392 GCF_049590575.1 Pseudomonas sp. | reverse complement strand
GGGCATCAGCGACTGTCACGCCTTGTTTCGCCGCCGCCGCCGCCACGTCGCGCGCGGTCTGCGGGTCAATGGTGCTGCAATCCACCGCCGGTACGCCTTTGCCGATGCCCGCCAGTACGCCGTCTTCATTCAACCAGACGCTGCGCACATGGGCCGCGGCCGGCAGCATGGTAATCACCAGCTCGGCGCCTTGGGCCGCGTCACGCGGCGAGTCGCTGATGCTGCCGCCCAGTTCGGCCAGTTCCTTGAGCACAACCTGGTTGAGGTCGAACAGGTTCAGTGCGTGGCCAGCCTTGATCAGGTTGCGGGCCATGGGGGCGCCCATATTGCCCAAGCCGATAAATGCAATCTTCATGGTCGTCTCCCGAAATCAGCGCAGGTTGATGGTGGTGTTCACGCCATCGTTGACCGTGTCGTCGTCGAACCAGCGGCTGGTGACGGTTTTGGTCTGGGTATAGAACTGCACCACTTGCTTGCCGTACGGGCCGAGGTCACCGAGCTTGGAGCCACGCGAACCGGTGAAGCTGAAGAACGGTACCGGCACCGGAATTGGGATGTTGATGCCGACCTGGCCTACATCGATTTCGCTCTGGAACTTACGCGCCGCCGCACCGCTTTGAGTGAACAGGCCGGTGCCGTTACCGAACGGGTTGGCATTGACCAGCGCGATGGCCTCATCCAGCGTGGCGACTTCCAGCACCACCAGCACCGGGCCGAAGATTTCCTGGGTGTAGATCTGCATATCGGTGGTCACGCCCGAGAACAGAGTCGGGCCGACGAAGTTGCCTTGCTCGAAGCCCGGCACCTGGATGTCGCGGCCGTCCAGCTCGAGCTTGGCGCCTTCTTTCACACCGCTTTCAATCAGTTCCAGGATGCGTGCCTTGGCGCGCTTGGAGATCACCGGGCCGACATCGGTGCCGGCTTCGCTGCCGGCATTCACTTTGAGTTTTTGCGCCAGCGCTTTCAGGTCCGGCAGCCATTGCTTGGCCGCGCCCACCAACACCACCACCGACGTGGCCATGCAACGCTGGCCGGCCGCGCCGAAACCGGCACCGACCAGGGCATTCAGGGTGTGTTCGCGGTTGGCGTCCGGCAGCACCACGGCGTGGTTCTTGGCGCCCATCATCGACTGCACGCGCTTGCCGTGTTTGCCGGCCAGGTCGTAGACGTGAGTGCCCACGGCGGTCGAGCCGACGAAAGACACGGCCTTGATATCTTTGTGGGTGCACAGCGCGTCCACCACGTCCTTGCCACCGTGCACCACGTTGAGCACGCCCGCCGGCACACCGGCTTCCAGCGCCAGCTCTACCAGCAGCATGGTCGACAGCGGGTCCTGCTCGGACGGCTTGAGTACGAAGGTGTTACCGCAGGCAATCGCCATCGGGAACATCCACAACGGAATCATTGCCGGGAAGTTGAACGGGGTGATACCGGCGCACACGCCGATCGGTTGGCGTAGGGTGTAGGTATCCACACCACCGGCAACGTTTTCAGCGAATTCGCCCATCTGCAAGGTGCCGATGGAGCAGGCGTGCTCGACCACTTCCAGGCCACGGAAAATATCGCCCTCGGCATCGGCAATGGTCTTGCCCTGCTCGGCGCTGAGGACTCCGGCGATGCGCTTGGAATGTTCGCGGATCAAGGCCTGCAGCTTGAGCATGATGCGCATGCGCGCGCCGATCGGCGTCAGCTTCCAGGTCTGGAAGGCTTGATGGGCGGCGTCGATGGCCGCGTTGACTTCATCGGCGGTGGCGAAAGGGACTTTGGCCAGCACTTGCTGGGTGGCCGGGTTGACAATGTCTTGCCACTGGGTGGTCTTGGACTCGACCCATTCACCGTTGATCAGCAGCTTGACCTGTTGCACGGAAATATCGGCAGAAGCGTTCATGTGGTCTCCAAATCTTATAGTTATGCAGAGAACCAAGGCGTTGAATCACCTTGAAGAATGAGGCGTTCGGACTGTTTTTGGAGTATAGATGTGCAAACTTCTAATAAGAACGTACATAAAAGCCGGTCCAATATGCAAAAAAACATCACATCACTGGGCTCCCTGAACTGGGATGACCTGAAGTTTTTCCTCGAAGTGGCCCGCACCCGCAAGGCCAGCGTGGCCGCCAAGCGCCTGGCGGTGGACTACACCACTGTGTCGCGGCGTATCAGCTCACTGGAAGTGTCACTCGGCACGCTGCTGTTCGAAAAATCCCGGACCAACGGCTTCGTCCTCACCCCTGAGGGCCAGCGTTTGCTGGGTTACGCGGAATCCATCGAAAGCACCCTGCACATGGCCTGCGAACAGGTGTCCGGCTCTGGAGTGGCGCTGTCCGGGCATGTGCGCATGGGCTGCACCGAAGGGTTCGGCAGTTTTTTCGTCACGCCGCAGTTAAGCCACTTTGTCGACACCTACCCGGCGATCTCGGTGGACATCCTGCCCCTGCCCCACTTCATCAGCTTGTCCAAGCGCGAAGCCGACATCGTCATCGCCCTGGAGCGCCCGGAGCACGGGCCCTACGTGTGCTGCAAACTGTGCGACTACAAACTGCAGCTGTACGCGACCCAGGAATACCTCGACCAACACCCGCCCATCCAGCGCCCGGCGGACTTGGCCGAGCACCCGTTTATCAGCTATGTGGATGATTTGGCGTTCAGCTCCGAGTTGCTGTACCTGGCAAACGTGGTGCCCGGCGCCAGCGCCAGCCTGCGCAGCACCAGCGTGATTGCGCAGTACGTGGCGGCGCAGCAAGGGCGGTCGATGGCGATCTTGCCGTGCTTTTTGGCGGCGCAGGACCCGCGGCTGTTGCCGGTGCTGAGGGAGGAGATTGTGCTGACGCGGCAGTTCTGGATGTACTGCCGGGAGGATTTGCGCAAGCTCAAGCGGATTACCTTGTTGTGGGATTACATCAGGCAAACCGCTGAGCTGAACCGCGCATTGTTGATGGGCGAAACCTCGACCATGCTGTTTGCAGACTAACTGCCTACAAGACGCGTCGATTAATTCCCACGGTAAGTGGAAAAGCCATAAGGGCTGAGCAGCAACGGAATGTGGTAGTGCGCGACCGTGCCGTCGACTTCGAAAATCACCGGTACTTCGGGAAAGAAGCTGGCGATCTTGTGTGCCTTGAACCAGTCGCCGGTTTTGAACGTGACGCGGTAGATGCCTTTCTCCAACGGCTTGCCCTCTGGGTAGAGCGCCGGGATGCGACCTTGCTCGTTGGTCGATGCCGTGTTGAGCATGTCCCAGTTCGGGCCATTGCTTTTTTCCAGGGTCACCCGCACGTCTGGGGAAGGCAGCCCGTCCTGCAGGTTCAGCACATGCACGCTCAAGGGGTTGGCCGCAGCCAATGCCAGCGAAGAAATAACGCTCAAGACGGCGCCTGCGAAGAACAATTTGAGTCGTTTCATGATCGTCTCTTTAGTGGAGGGCAGATGATTAGTGAGTGGCAGGTAAGGTTTTTGAAATAGCGGCGAGTGCGCAACCTTCATCGAATGCCGCGCCGCCGGCACCGGCGACGCCCAGCGCGCCGATGACCTCGCCGTCCACCAGCAACGGCACGCCGCCGCCGAGCAGCAATAGCTCGTTCAGCGTGTTGAGGTTTTCGGCATCTGGCGTACTGCGGGCACGCTCGGCCAGTAGCCGGGTGGGCGTCTTGGTCGACAGTGCCGTATAGGCTTTGCGTTGGGCCGCCAGCGTGTTGTGCGGGCCGACATTGTCATCGCGCTGCACGGCGACCAGGTTGCCGCCACGGTCGACGACCGCCACGACGGCGGTGCGGCCCTGTGCATGGCACGCGGCCAATGAAGCACTGGCCAGGTTATTGGCCAACGCCAGCGTGACGTCCTTGCGCTGCGCAACCTGGGTATCGGCCGCCACTACAAATGTGGAGGCCACCGCCAATGTGAGCAGCAAAGAAATTGATCCGGTGATACGCATGCCTTTCCCCAGGGTTGAACGTGGTCGAAAAATCGCCAGGCATAATGTTCCACTCGCCCCGTCAGGTTCATTGCGCGCGGATTACCGATTTGTAATGTGAAAACGCGGCCTATCGGCCTAGCCTATAGCCCTGCCCTGGAGGAAAAAATGCGCGTCCTTGTCGTCGAAGATGAAGCGAAAACTGCCGACTATCTGCAAAAAGCCTTGAGTGAGTCCGGCTATGCCGTGGACGTCGCCTTGAATGGTCTGGATGGCCAGCACCTGGTGCAGGAGAGCGAGTACGACCTGATCATTCTTGACGTGATGCTGCCGGGCCTGGACGGCTGGCAACTGCTGCAGATCATCCGGCGCAAGTGGCAAACCCCGGTGCTGTTCCTCACGGCTCGTGACGCCATTGATGATCGGGTCAAGGGGCTGGAACTGGGGGCCGATGATTACCTGGTCAAGCCGTTTTCCTACGCAGAGCTGCTGGCCCGCGTGCGCACCTTGCTGCGCCGCGGGCCACCGCGCGAGGTTGAGCAGTTTCTGGTGGCCGACCTGAGCCTGGATCTGTTGCGCCGCAAGGTCACGCGCAATGGCCAACGCCTGACCTTGACCAACAAAGAGTTTGCGCTGCTGCACCTGTTGCTCAACCGCGAGGGGGAAGTGCTCTCACGCGCGCTGATCGCCTCTCAGGTCTGGCAGATGAACTTCGACAGCGACACCAATGTGGTCGACGTTGCCATCCGCCGGCTGCGGGCAAAGGTCGACGACCCTTACCCGGTCAAGCTGATTCATACCGTTCGCGGCATTGGCTACATGCTTGAGGTGCCCTCGTGAAGTTGATGCCGCGCGCCCTCAGCCTGCGCCTGGCCGTGATGTTCGCCCTGGTCAGCATGGTGCTGATGGGCGCTATCGGTTTTTATCTGTATCAATCCCTGGAGCGAGAAATCGCCTGGCGCGACGACCAGGCACTGCTCGGACGCCTGCAGCGCCTGCAAGGATTGATCAACGACAGCGACAGTATAGAAACCCTGCGCGATCGCCCGAAGCTGTATGAAAACATGCTGGGCAATCGTGACAATTTGCTATGGATTGTCGACGACGCGGGCCACGCGTTAATCGAAATCAACCCGGCACAGGTGCGCATGCCCACCTTGGCGGCTGCGCCTATGGCTCAACTCACTGACGGTGACTACGCGCAACCGGTGCGAATCGCCTGGGTGGATATGCTCAACGGCGATCGCCACCTGACCCTGATTGCAGCCAAGCTGCTCAACGAACGCGAGCAGATGCTCGGCGCTTACCGGCTCAAGCTGTGGCTCGCGTTATCCGTGGGCGCCCTGCTGGCCTTTGTGCTCGGCGGCTGGGTCAGCCAGCGCGGCTTGCGCCCGGTGCGGCAACTGGCGACACGCGCTGCGGGAATTGATGTTCAGCACTTGCATGTGCGGCTGGATGACTTCAATGAGCTGAGCGAACTGCAAGTGCTCAGCAGAGCCCTCAATCAGATGCTGGCGCGACTTGAGGAAGGCTTCGCTCAACTCTCGCGTTTCTCCGAAGACCTCGCCCATGAGATGCGCACGCCCTTGAGCAACCTGATGGGCCATACCCAGCACACGCTGAGGCATGGCCGCACGGTGGATGAGTATCAGAACCTGCTGGTCTCCAATCAGGAAGAGTACGAACGGCTGGCGCGGATGATCGACAGCATGTTGTTTCTGGCGCGTACCGAACAATCCCATATCTCGATCACGCCCGAGCGGCTCGACCTGCCCGAACTCTGCGCGCAACTGTGTGAGTATTTCGAAGGCGTGGCGCAGGAGCGCGACATACAACTGATTGACCACACCCAGGGTGAGTGGGTGGCAGACCCGATCCTGCTGCGCCGCGCATTGGCTAACCTGCTGGCCAACGCGCTACGCCATGCGACGCCCGGCACGGCTGTCACTGTCAGCAGCGAGATACGCGAAGACTGGCTTGAACTCAGTGTGCACAACTGCGGCGATCCCATTGCACCGGAGCATCTACCGCGATTGTTCGAGCGTTTTTACCGGTGTGATCCATCGCGCAATCAGCCGGGCGATTCCGGCGGCCTGGGCCTGGCCATCGTTCGCTCGATCATGCAGATTCACAACGGTCGCGTCAGCGTGGATAGCACTGAACGTGGGACGCGCTTTTGCCTGGCGTTTCCCCTGACGCCGGGCAATTAGCAAACACCGTCTAAGGCACGCTGCAGTTCAAATGTAGGAGAGGGCTTGCCCCCTCCTTACATTGATTGCATTTCACATTTAGCGCAGGCGAATCAGCTCAGTCCACACTCACCACAATCGACACCCGCCGATTCTCGGTACGCCCCGCCGCTGTGTCGTTGGACGCCACCGGCTGGCTGCTGCCCAAGCCGCGCAGTTGGATATTTTCTTCTTTCATGCCCACAGCGGTCAGCACCGTCGCCACGCTTTTGGCGCGCCGCAAGGACAACTGCTGGTTGTAGGCTTCCTTGCCCGAGCCGTCGGTGTGGCCGTCGACGCGCACGCGTTCGATGCCCACGCCCAGCAAGGCCTTGCCGATGCGTTGGACGATTTCGCTACTGGGCTGGTTGAGGGTTTCCACGTCGCTGCCGAACAGCACTTTGCCGGACAGGCCGAACGCCCAGCCTTCGTCGGTCAGCTCAAAGCCTTGTTGCTTGAGCACGGCGACCTGCGCCGGGGTCAGGCCCTTGGGTGGGGGCGTCTGGCAGCCGCCGAGGGCCAGCAGCGCTACCAGCAGAGTCATAAACAGAACGCGTGTGGTGGATAACAAGGGATCAGCTCCTGTGTTGAACGTTGACGACCGGCTCCGCCGTTTGCTGCCCGCCCAGGGACTGGCGCTTGGCCTGATACATCGCCGCGTCGGCGGCGTTGAGCAAGGTGCCCGGCGTAGCGCCATGATCAGGGTAGAGGGCGATGCCGATGCTGAGAGAGGTCAATACATGGGTGTTGCCCGGCACGGGAATCGGTTGGTCCATGCTGGCGATGATCTTGTCGGCAATGCGCTGGGCGTCTTCGACCTTGTACAACGGCGCCAACAGGATCGCGAACTCATCGCCGCCCAGGCGCGCCACCAGGTCATCTTCACGCAATTGCGCCCGCACCCGCTCGGCGACGGCCATCAGCACGGCATCGCCGGCGGCGTGCCCAAAGCTGTCGTTGATTTCCTTGAAGCGGTCGCTGTCCAGGTACAACACCGCCACTTGTTCCTTGGCCCTGGCGGCGCTGCGCAGCGCGCGAATCAGCCGGCCTTCGAAGTACGCGCGATTAGGCAAACCGGTGAGGCTGTCATGGTTGGCCTGGTGCGCGAGGCTTTCGTTTTCGCTTTGCAAGTGGCTTTGCCAGGCTTCCATCTCACCGAGCAACGCATTGAAGTCGCTGCCCAGGCTGTCGAGCTCGGCGATCCGCGCCGGTGGCACACGGCGGTCAAAGTCACGTTCGCTGCGCGCGGCGTGGGCC
>NZ_JBAWDE010000057.1:0-47562 GCF_049590575.1 Pseudomonas sp. | reverse complement strand
ATGCGGCGTGTCAGATTATGCGTCTGTCACTGATCCACCGCATTCGCGAGCAAGCCCTCTCCCACCGTGGTTTTGCAGGATGTCAGCCCCATGCACTCAGGTGCGAAACCGGCTGACCAACTGATTCAACGTCTGCGACAACGCCGTCAATTGCTGCGCATCCCCACGCGTGGACTCGGCCAGGCTCGCCACCAACTGCGCATCCCCGTGAATCTGGCTGATATGCCGATTGATGTCTTCAGCCACCTGATGCTGCTCTTCGGCAGCCGTGGCGATTTGCGTGTTCATGTCGCGGATCACGTCCACCGACTCACGGATCAACCCAAAACTGGCGCGCGCATCATTGATCGACACCACGGTTTCCTGCGACACCTCAAGGCTGGCATGCATCTGCTTGCCCATCTGGTGGGTGCGGCGCGCCAGGTTGCCGAGCAGCCCGTCGATTTCACCGGTGGAATCCGCGGTGCGTTTGGCCAGTGCGCGCACTTCGTCCGCCACCACTGCAAACCCTCGGCCCTGCTCGCCGGCACGCGCGGCTTCGATGGCGGCGTTGAGCGCCAGCAGGTTGGTCTGCTCGGCGATAGAGCGGATGGTGCCGAGGATCGACTGGATGTCGTTGCTGTCTTTTTCCAACTGCTCCATGGCCTGGGCGGAGTGGCCGATTTCTTCGCTCAAGCGCCCGACACTGCTTACCGCCGCGTCGATCTGTTGCTGCCCGGTGTGAGCCTGGCGCTGGCCGTTGTCGGCCGAGTCGGCGGCCTGGCTGCAGGAGCGTGCGACCTCATTGGAGGTGGCGACCATTTCATGAAACGCCGTGGAAACTATGTCCACCGCCTCGCGCTGGCGTCCGGCGACTTCGGCCATTTCCACCGAGACCTCCGTGGCGCTGCCGGAGCTGCTGTGGATCTGCCCAGCGGCCTCGCCAATGCGCTGGATCAGTGTGCGGATGGCTTCAAGGAATTGGTTGAACCAACCGGCGAGTTGCGCCGTCTCGTCGCGGCCCTTCACCTCCAGGCGCGCGGTCAAATCACCTTCGCCTTGGGCGATGCCTTCAAGGCCGCTGGCCACGCCACGAATCGGCTTGACGATCAGCCCGGCAAACCAGGCCCCCGCCGCCGCGAACAACGCCGCGCACGCAATCGCGATGGCGGCAATCAGCCAGGTCAGGCGGGCCGCGCCGGCCATCACTTCACTCTCGCGCACCAGCCCTACAAACCGCCAGCCCAACGCCTTGGATGGCCACACCAGCGCCATGTAGCGCTGCCCCGCCAGCTCGACCTGCACCAGGCCCTCGCCGGCCTCGCTCAACTGCCGATAGCCTTCACCCAACTGGCCCAACGGCTTGAAATTGTGGGAGGGGTCATGCGGATCAACCAGCACGGTGTTGTTGGCCTCCATCAGCATCAGGTAGCCGCTGTCGCCGAGCTTGATCTGCTTGACCAGATCAGTCAGTTGCTTGAGCGAAACGTCGATGTTCACCACCCCGCTCGCCTTGCCCTGGCGGTCGTTGAAGCTTTGCACGGTGCTCACCAGCACCACATCATCGGCGGCCCAATAATAGGCTTCGGTGCGCAGGGTCTTGCCCGGTTGCGCCATGGCCGTCTTGTACCACGGCCGCGTGCGCGGGTCGTAGCCGGCCAGCTTGGGGTCACCCGGCCAGAACACATAGCCGCCGTCTTCGGTGCCAAGGGACAAATAGGTGTAGGCCGAGTGACTCTTGGCCAGGCCCTCGAACAAGGTGAACAGTTGCTGGTCGCGCTCGCCCGGGGCGACTTGCGCCGCATCGCTGGCCAGGTAGCGTTTCACGTCGCCATTGATACCCTGCAATTGCGGGTGCGCAGCCAGGTAAGCGACGTTCTGGCTGATGCCTTCGAAAAACAGCTGCATGGCGTTGTCGACCTGGCGGATCTCCCGCCCGCTGCTGTCGACAAAGCCGTCGCGTGCTTCATGGCGCACGTTGAGGATGATTATCACCGCCACCAGGATTACCGGTAGGCTGGCAATCACCGCAAACGCCAGGATCAGTTTTTGTTTTATGTTCATCGAGCTCGCCTTCCTTGTGAGGTGAGGGTGCAACCGTTGGAGAGAAAAGTTTTGCGGATATCCCGTATTATGGTATACCAACAATCAATCCGCCGAACAGCCGTCATTGCCGGCACGCTTCACATTGGCGAGAGCATTTAAGGGCCCGCAGTCGACAGGCCGATCACAATAGATCCGAGGTAAGCGCCATGAAGTTTTCCCTGTTCGTACACATGGAACGTTGGGATGAAAGTGTCAGCCATCGCCAGTTGTTCGAAGACTTGACCGAACTGACCCTGATGGCCGAGGCCGGTGGCTTCAGCACCGTATGGATTGGCGAACACCACGCCATGGAATACACCATCTCGCCCAGCCCGATGCCATTGCTGGCTTACCTCGCGGCCAAGACCACCACCATTCACCTGGGCGCCGGCACCATCATTGCGCCGTTCTGGCACCCACTGCGCGTGGCGGGCGAATGCGCCTTGCTCGACGTGATCAGTAACGGGCGCATGGAAGTCGGCCTGGCCCGTGGCGCCTACCAGGTTGAATTCGACCGCATGGCCGGCGGCATGCCCGCCTCCAGCGGCGGCCAGGCCCTGCGCGAAATGGTGCCGGTGGTCCGCGCGCTGTGGAAAGGCGACTACGCCCACGACGGCGACATCTGGAAATTCCCCACCTCCACCAGCGTGCCCAAACCGATCCAGCAACCCAACCCGCCGATGTGGATCGCCGCCCGCGACCCGGACTCGCATAACTTCGCGGTGGCCAACGGCTGCAACGTAATGGTCACACCGCTGATGAAAGGCGACGAAGAAGTCCTCGACCTGAAAAACAAATTCCAGGCCGCCCTCGACAACAACCCGGACGTGCCACGCCCGCAACTGATGGTGCTGCGCCACACCCACGTACACGCCGTGGACGACCCGGAAGGCTGGAAAGTCGGGGCCAAGGCGATCGCCAGGTTCTATCGCACCTTCGATGCCTGGTTCGGCAACAAATCCGTACCGGTCAACGGCTTCCTCGAACCCAGCCCCGAAGAGAAATTCGCCGGCCGCCCGGAGTTCGAACTGGAGAGCCTGCACACAACCGCGATGATCGGCACGCCGGAAGAAATCATCCCGCGCATCCAGTACTACAAAGAGCTGGGCGTCGACGAATTCAGCTTCTGGTGCGACAACAGCCTGCCCCACGCAGAAAAGAAAAAATCCCTGGAGCTGTTTATCAAGCACGTGGTGCCGGCGTTTCGTTGAGGGGGATCTGGACTGAATAGTGCGGGCAAAAAAAAGCCACTCTATCGAGTGGCTATTTTTTGTGTGTCCGCAACGGGAAACGAAACTCACGGCGAGTATTTCACCAGCGGTGGAAGGCTATTTCAGCGCTTGCTTGACTGGCGTAAGACGCGGCCCGGTGTGGAATCATTGTCTGGCTTGGCGAAGCACGAGTTCCGACAGGCGGGTCTTAACTCGGAAGCAGAACTCACGAATTTGGAATTGATAGGCCGGCAGAACCATATAGTTTATATCTGCACTCATGGAGTCTTTGATTTGCATGTATTTACCAGTCTTGCTGGCAATCGCCTGGTATTCCGCCTCGTACTTATCGTAAGACGCTTTGTTATAAACCTTTAATACATCGATCTCTTTGCGGCACTGTTCGGCGCGGTTCTGGTTCAGGTCAGTCTCTGATTCTGGCTGAGCGATCTCAGGCGAGGCAGGCGTTGGGGCCTCAGCACTGGCATTCGCAGACGCAGACTTATATTGCACCGGCGGTTTTGCAGGTGTCGGAGTCGCGGGCTCAGGAGGTGTTTGCTGGACAACGGCAGGGGGTGGAGCGACTTTAGGTTTTTCTGGAGTTTTCGTAGCGCATCCCGAGAGGGCGAGTCCTACCAATACAACAATGCCACAAATCTTATTCATCGGTCTCACCAAAGAGGTCGTTATGGACGGCTGAGTCGATACGTTCTGGGTAAAGGTAATAACTCATTCAATGATTGAGCAACGTTTCTACCAGACTCAAGGCGCTCAGCCTCTCTTCCTTGAGTGCGCAGACTACCGATAATAGTAAAAAATCAACCAGATGACGAGAAAAAGCTTGTCATAAATGCCACAAATTCAATGGCATAATCACAGCCCTTGCACTCGCCGGGAGTACAAGGGTGAGTAACGGCAGACGGTCGGAGGGCCGCCCTTTCTGACTCAGCGACGCAGGAGACGGTCCAGCACCAACAGGGCGACTGCACCGATTGCAATGGCGGCCACTGGCTTCTCTTTAACGAAGGTCGATACGCTGTCCAGTGCATCGCCATAGGTTTGAGTCAGCTGACCCGCAGCTTGGCGACCAGCACCTTCAGCTTCAACCTTCGAATCACCCAGCAACTTACCCACCGCGCTCTGCGCCTTACCGGCGAGTTTTTCTGCAACGCCTTCTACTTGTTCACTCTTCATGATTCACCAAACCTTTGCGTGTAATGAGATAGCTCAGGGTCGACCCGAGCCAGGGCTAGCTGCACAGCATTAGGGACATGGGCGTTATGATTAGTTCAAAGTGGATGAGCAGCAGGGCATCAGGCAGCCAGAAGCGCGGACCGGTCGATAACACCTGGGGCATTTGCCAACAGCGCGGCTTGGGCCATCAAATCGCAGGCAAAAAAAGCCACTCTATTGAGTGGCTTTTTTTGTGTTTGGAGCGGGATACGAGACTCGAACTCGCGACCCCGACCTTGGCAAGGTCGTGCTCTACCAACTGAGCTATTCCCGCGTCTTGGTGGTGTGCATTCTATAGAATCCAGAACCCCCGTCAACCCCTTGATTCAAAAAAGTTTTATTTCTTTTCAACGGTGGTGCGCAGGTGAGGCCAGGCGGCGCGTAAATACTGGAGCATGGACCACAACGTCAGGCCGGCGGCGATCAGCAGCAAGGCGTAGCCGAGCAGGACCCAGAAGGTGAAGTCCGACGGGTTGGCCAGCAGGATCACCAATGCAAGCATCTGTGCGGCGGTTTTCCATTTGCCCATGTTAGAGACGGCAACGTGGGCGCGTGCGCCGATTTCGGCCATCCATTCGCGCAGGGCCGACACAACGATCTCGCGGCCGATGATCACCGCGGCCGGCAGGGTCAGCCACAGGTTGCCGTGTTCCTGCACCAGCAGGACCAGGGCCACCGCCACCATCAGCTTGTCTGCCACAGGGTCGAGGAACGCGCCGAACGGCGTGCTCTGTTCCAGGCGGCGCGCCAGGTAGCCGTCGAGCCAGTCGGTAGCAGCGGCGAAAGCGAACACCGAGCTGGAGGCCATGTAGCTCCATTCGTACGGCAAATAGAACAACAGAATGAAAATCGGAATAAGCAGGACGCGTAGAACGGTGATCAGATTAGGGATATTCATCGGCACAACTGGCTACGAGGTGGAAAGGCATTCTATTCGCTGTGCAGACTTGCATAAATCAACTCAGCGAGCTTTTTACTGATACCGGGAGCTTTGGCTATTTCGTCAATGCTGGCACGGGATAGCTCCTGCAAGCCACCAAAATGTTTAAGCAGGTCGCGCCGACGTGTCGGCCCAACACCTGCCACCCCTTCCAGGGTTGAGGTTCGCCGGGTTTTGCCACGCCGGGCGCGGTGGCCGGTAATCGCGAAACGGTGAGCTTCGTCGCGAATCTGCTGGATCAAGTGCAGCGCGGGTGAGTCGCCCTTCAAAGTGAACTCATGGGCAGCATCATTCAAGTACAACGTCTCGAACCCGGCCTTGCGCGTGGCGCCCTTGGCCACGCCGAGCAGGATCAGGTCGGGTACCGCCAGTTCGTTGAGCACATCCCGGGCCATGGACAGCTGACCTTTACCGCCGTCCACCAACAGGATATCCGGCAGCTTGCCCTCCCCGTCTTTGAGTTTGCTGAAACGCCGCGTCAGCGCCTGGTGCATGGCCGCATAGTCATCGCCAGCGGTGACACCTTCGATGTTGTAGCGCCGGTAGTCGGACTTGATCGGCCCTTCCGGCCCGAACACCACGCAGGACGCCACCGTGGCCTCGCCACTGGAGTGACTGATGTCATAACACTCGAGGCGCTGGGGCGGCTCGTCGAGGTTAAGGACTTCGGCGAGGGCGTCGAAACGTGCGGCGACGTGCTGGCGATTCGCCAGGCGCGCGCCCAGGGCCTGTTCGGCGTTGGTCACCGCCAATTGCTGCCAGCGCGCACGAGTGCCGCGCACGCGGTGGCTGATGTCCAGTTCGCGGCCGCGCAATTCGTGAATGGCTTCGATCAGTGCCGGGAAGTCTTCATGCACCACGTTGACAATCAGCTCGGACGGCAAGTCGCGCTCGGGGTTACTCACGTAATACTGGCCAAGGAACGCGGCCATGACTTCGGCCACCTCCTCGTCGATACCGGTCTGCGGGAAGAAGTTCTTGCTGCCCAGCACGCGCCCGCCACGCACGCTGATCAGGTGCACACAGGCGCCGCCCGGGTTGACGAAGGCGGCGATCACATCCACGTCACCGGTGCCGCCTTCCATGCTCTGCTGGTCCTGAACGCGGCGCAGCAACGAGATCTGGTCACGCAGCTCGGCTGCGCGCTCGAAATCCAGGGTGCTGGCAGCCTGCTCCATGGCGCCCGACAACTCATCGGTCAGCGCATTGCTGCGACCTTCGAGGAACATGACCGAGTGGCGCACATCTTCAGCGTATTCCGCAGGCTCGACCAGCCCCACACAGGGCGCCTTGCAGCGCTTGATCTGGTATTGCAGGCAGGGCCTTGTGCGGTTCTTGTAGAAGCTGTCTTCGCACTGGCGCACGAAAAAGGTTTTTTGCAGCAGGCTCAGGCTTTCACGGATCGCACCGGCGCTGGGGTAAGGCCCGAAATACTTGCCCTTGCCCTTCTTCGCACCGCGATGAATGCTCAGGCGCGGAAAGGCTCCGTCGGATAAATACACGTACGGATAGGATTTATCATCACGCAACAGGATGTTGTAAGGCGGCCGCCACTCCTTGATCAGCGTCTGCTCAAGCAGCAACGCCTCGGTTTCATTGGCGGTGATGGTGGTTTCGACCTGGGCGATACGCGCCACCAGCGCGGCGGTTTTAGTCGCCAGGCCGGTCTTGCGAAAGTAGCTCGCAAGGCGGTTTTTCAGGTTCTTGGCTTTGCCGACATAAAGCAGGCGCGCCTCGCTGTCGAACATGCGGTACACGCCGGGGCGGCCACTGCAGGTCGAGAGGAAGGCACTTGGATCAAACGGTGTGGTCATGTCAGGCGCTGGCGTCCACCATGCCGTGGCGCACCGCGAGCAGGGTCAATTCAACATCACTGCTGATAGCGAGCTTCTCGAATATGCGATAGCGGTAGGTATTGACGGTCTTGGGCGACAGGCACAGCTTGTCGGAAATCGACTGCACTTTCTGGCAGCCGACAATCATCAAGGCGATCTGGATTTCCCGCTCCGACAGCGCATCAAACGGCGAGTCGCTGGTGGGCTGGAAAGACTTGATGGCCAACTGCTGGGCAATCTGCGGGCTGATATAACGCTGCCCGGCAAAGACCAGGCGGATGGCTTGCACCATCTCCGCGAGGCCGGCGCCTTTGGTCAGGTAACCGGCCGCACCCGCTTGCAACAGGCGAGTAGGAAACGGATCTTCCTCGCACACAGTCACCACCACGACTTTAATGTCTGGATGACTGCGCAACAATTTGGTCGTGGCACCCAGACCGCCGATACCCGGCATCTTGACGTCCATCAATACCACATCGGGCTTCAACTCCCGGGCCTTGATCAGGGATTCCTCACCCGATTCGGCCTGGCCGACTACTTGCAGGCCATCGATGTCAGCCAGCATTCGTGTAATGCCTGTACGAACGAGATCATGGTCATCGACTACTAGCACCCTAATCAAGCAGACACCTCGCGATATGGTCTTATAGGTTGCTGAACACCTTAGCAAAAAACCAAGGCGCAGACCTAGTTGCAAGTGTCATATATATAGAGTTTCAACGCGCTGCGCCCGTTCGCCGGAGGGCGAACTGCGCTGTTTCCTGGGTAAAAGGTCAGGAATCCTGGGGCTGCGGCTTGGGTTTTCCGTTCTGTATTGCTGAATGCTCGGCCAAGGTCGTGGTCAGGCGACGGATTGCATCCTGGTCTTCCTTGAACATTGCCCTGTAGTTGCCCAGCACTTTTTCTTCGATATGACTGAGGTTATCCACCTGGCTCGGCGTTGGGCTGCCGGTCAATACATAAAGGATATCCACTCCTCTTTCGGCGACACGGGACAAATAGTCGGCCTTGGGTGCACGACCACCGTTTTCATACTTGCCTTGCGCGTTGGCCTCAACGCCTCCTATTTCACCAAATACTTTTTGCGACAAGCCGAGTCGCTCCCTTTCTTGCCTTAAACGCGAACCGATTCCACTCATTTGGATGTATGATCCTATCTGGCACACCCCAAGAGGTGACACACTCATCTCGTTTTACACAAACTTGAACGGTTTTGAACTATGCCCGGTATTCGCACTGCTGCACAAGCCAAGGCTTGGTTGGAACATCAAGGAAAATCAGTTCAAGCGTTCGCGCGCGAGCACGGGGTTGATCCGGCTACCACCTATCAAGTGCTCGCGGGGCGTAAAAAGGGACGGCGTGGAGAAGCCCACAAGGTGGCGGTCCTGTTGGGCATGAAAGAAGGGATTATCCTGGACGAGCCTGCCGCCCAGCACAGCGATAGAGAAGTAGTTTCCTGAAGGCAGTATGCGCTTATTCACAGGACGTGCCTGATTTACTCCGATGCCCCGCCGCGACACTCGCGCTCCATGCGCCAGAAGCAATCCTCTTCGCCCACGATGTTCAGCCCCTGGCGCTGGTACAGCCTTCTAGCCGGGTTGGTCTTGAACACCGTCAAACGCAGCAGCCCCAAGCCTTGAGCGCTTGCCTTGCGTGCCATCTGGTCCAGCACCCAACTGCCCGCCCCCTGCTTGCGAAAACATTCGAGCATATGCAGCTCACGGATATACAGGGCCTGGCTGTCTCGACTCAGGCTGATAAAGCCCATCACAGCATCATCGTTGCAGATCAGCCAATTTTCGCGATCGCCCCAGCCGACATCGAAGCCACCGTCAGACCACAACAAACCGTACTGCCTGTAGTAGCTGTTCATTGCTTCATGGGTCAGTGCCCGCGCGAATGGCAGGTCCCGGCTCGTCGCGGCACGCAGATGGAACGCCATTTAGAGCGCAACCACTCGGCCAGCCCAGCACCCGCCTTCGCGGCGGCCAATGACCAACGCACTGCCAGTACCCGGTGCGGCTACGAGCAAGCTGCCATCAGCCCCCCAGATTGCACTGCGTCCGGCGCAGTTCCAGCCACCCGATGGGCCACCGTGATTAGCCATCAGCACCAGCATCCGATGCTCGCTGGCGTAGCCCTGAAGCAGCGCACTGTCGGCGGCGTAACCGCCGTCACTGACCAGCGCCCCGACCGCATACACACTGGCGCCGGCCTCAGCTGCCTGGCGTGGATGGCCGGCGTGGGAAAAGTCCGCACACACGGCCAGTGCGATGCGTTCGTCTGCGAGCTCGAGGGCGGCCCCGCCCTGCCCGACTGTAAACGCCACCGCTTCACCGGGGTGCAGGTGCTGCTTGGAGTAGACGCCGAGTGAACCGTCCGCCCCGAGTATCAAGGCGCCAATCAGTACGCCCGCATGCGGCGCGAGCCGAATCGGCATCCCCACTATCACCGTCAAACGCAACTCGCGCGCCATGTCGCGCAGTGGTGTCAGCGACGCGTCTTCGGGCGCTATCGCCAGCTCATCCGCCAAAGACGGCTCGTACCCGGTCAGCGACAGTTCCGGAAACACCAGCAATTGCACACCGTGCTCCGCCGCCACACGCATGAATGCCAGGTGCCGCTGGATATTCGCCGGCACGTCGCCTGCAATGGAAAGGGTTTGGGCAGCAGCAAGGGTCAAGGCAGTCATGGTCGCGTCCAAGCAATCAATGTCTAAGTATGAACAGCATATCGCCAGTCACTCATAGCCGTAAGTACCCCCACACAATAGAAATTACTGATTGAAACCTCCTGCGCGCCTCGAGTAAGCTCCCCCCATCATTTGGAGAGCTACCATGTTGCAACTCACCCACACTCAGGCTTGCCCTGCTGCCAGCGCCACGCGCTCGGTGTCGGCTGCCCGTGTGAACGGTTCGAGCGCACTGGTCAGCTTTTATTTTGGGTATTGGTTTAGCCACTGGCGCGCCTGATACCTGAAATCGGCGCCCACTACTCAAGGGGTCGCCTACCAGAGAAATCTAACCCCCGGTCGGCTCCCCGACCGGGGGTTTTGTTTTTTCAGCCCTGATCAATTTTGCTTCGCACCCAACACTAAAAGGACTCACGACATGAACCACGCCACTTATTACCGCTACGACACTTGCACTGCATGGCGATTTAGCCAGCTCCGTTCGGGACAGCCTGCCGCCTCCGATCGGTCACCTATTGGTGGCAAGCCAACACACGCAGCCAATACGGCCCTTTGTCGAACACCCCAGTAGGGCAGAGCGTGCGGGAACAGCCCGCCGCTTGCCCAGGAAGCCTTGAATATGAACTCCTCCGTCGCCGCCCTGCCCGTTTCGAACCTGATCAGCGCCAATGAAGCCCTGACCCAGCGTCTGCCCAGCGCTCTAGAGCTCAAGCACCAACTGCCCCTCAGCCCGTTCCTCAACGAACAGATCCACGCCCATCGCCAAGCCGTGCGCGCCATCCTCAATGGCGAAGATTCACGCTTACTGGTGATCGTCGGCCCGTGCTCGATCCACGACCCGGGATCGGCCATGGAATACGCGCGCAACCTGAAGAAGGTGGCCCTGGAAGTCAGCGACCAGATGCTGCTGGTGATCCGTGCCTACGTCGAGAAACCACGCACCACCATCGGCTGGAAAGGCCTGGCCTACGACCCGCACCTGGATGGCAGCGATGACATGGCGGCTGGCCTCAGCCTGTCCCGCGAGCTGATGCGCGAAATGCTGCGCCTGGGCCTGCCGGTCGCCACCGAGCTGCTGCAACCCATGGCTGCCGGCTACTTCGATGACCTGCTCAGTTGGGTCGCGATTGGCGCACGCACCACCGAATCGCAGATCCACCGCGAAATGGCCAGCGGCCTGGGCATGCCGGTCGGGTTCAAGAATGGCACCGACGGCGGCGTCGCGATTGCCTGTGACGCGATGCGCTCGGCGTCCCACTCGCACCGCCACTTCGGCGTCGACAGCCAGGGCCACCCGGCGATCATTCAAACCCCGGGCAACCCCGACACGCACCTGGTGCTGCGCGGCGGCCACCGTGGGCCGAACTACGATGCGCAGCACGTGGCGCAGGTGAAACACGACCTGGCCAAGTCCAAGGTCGCCGCGCGGATCATGGTCGATTGCAGCCACGCCAACAGTGGCAAGGACCCGCTGCGTCAACCGGCAGTGTTCAATGACGTGCTGGAACAGCGCCTGCAAGGCGACACCTCGTTGATCGGCATGATGCTCGAAAGCCATCTGTTCGAGGGTTGCCAACCGCTGAGCGCGTCGATGCAATACGGCGTGTCGGTGACCGATGGTTGCCTGGGCTGGGACGGCACCGAGCAGCTGTTGCGCAACGCCGCAGAACGTTTGCGCGCGCAACACTCAATCGCGTGACCAATGACGATCTACTGTGGGGGCAAATCGCATCCCACAGCGGATCTGCGCCAGGCGCCACTCGTGATCGCTGGTCAAAAGTCCTTTTCGGACACGGCGGTTTTTCCGAAGGAACGACGGGCGGATACTCGACTCCATTGTTCATATCCCTTCAGGAGTTACTGATGTCTACCCCCACGCACGCTGTACCCGCCTTCGGCCTCGGCACCTTCCGCCTGCAAGGCCAAGTGGTCATCGATTCCGTGAGCACCGGCCTCGAACTGGGCTATCGCGTCATCGACACTGCGCAGATCTATGAGAACGAAGCCGATGTCGGCCAGGCGATCGCCGACAGTGGAGTGCCGCGTGATGAGCTGTTCATCACCAGCAAGATCTGGATCGCCAACTTCGCCGAAGGCCAGTTGATCTCGAGCCTCAAGGAAAGCCTGCGCAAGCTGAAGACCGACTACCTCGACCTGACCCTGATCCACTGGCCGTCGCCGGAAGACCAGGTGCCCGTCGCCGAATTCATGGGCCAATTGCTGGAAGCCAAGCGCCTGGGCCTGACGCGCCAGATCGGCGTTTCCAACTTCACGATCGACCTGATGAAGCAAGCCATCGCCGTCGTCGGCGCCGAGAACATCGCCACCAACCAGATCGAACTGCACCCGTACCTGCAAAACCGCAAAGTGGTGGATTTCGCCACCGCGAATGGTATTCAGATCACCTCCTACATGACCCTGGCCTACGGCGAAGTGCTCAAGGACCCGGTCATCCAGCAGATCGCCGAGCATCACCAAGCCACACCGGCACAGGTGACCCTGGCCTGGGCCATGCAACTGGGTTATGCGGTGATCCCTTCGTCGACCAAGCGCGACAACCTGCAAAGCAACCTCAAGGCCTTGCAACTGACCTTGAGTGAGGCCGAGATGGCACAGATTGCCGGCCTGGAGCGCGGCCACCGCCTGACCAGCCCCAAGGGCATAGCGCCGACGTGGGACTAAGCAGCGGCAATGGGCGTGCGCGATAACTCGCGCAGCCACGGCAACACCCGCAGGCCAGCAGTGGCTGCGGGTGGGTCGATGATGTCCATGAAGTGTTCGAGGTTGACGTTGTCCGGCATGCCGGGCAGGCGCACCAGCAAGGTCGGCGTTGCGCCGATCGGTGTGCCCGGTTCCAGGAGATCGTAGAGCAGCACATGGCGTACCTGGGGTTGAGGCCCGCAGGTATGCAGCGCCAGGCCCGCATTGATGATCAGCACGTCAAACGGCTCAGCCGGAATGGCGGTGAGGATCTGGACTTCCTCAAAGGTCTGCACCGGCACGATCCGGTGGTATCCCAACTGGTTGAGCATTTTTTCGATGTACAACCGTTGCTGGTGTTGCTCATCGGCAATCAGGATGGTGAGTGCTTTGTTCGGCATGGCAAACCCCTGGGCAGGCAGTGCTCGGCAGTGAGCGCGGCCCATTTTCCAGACATCTCCCAAAGACAAAATCAGCAATGTTCCCCGTTCTCGTAGGAGTTGTCCCAAATCCTCCGAGCGGGCATCCAACCCGGTCAAGCCTGCTGGCAAAAACGGCCCAGGTTTTGATGCAAACGGTCGATGGCGACGCCTACTGCCTCCACCGCAGCAGCCAATGCGCTGTGATCACGCCGTTCACACACGCTCTCCAACGTCTCGCAGGATGCGACCAGCGCCAGGGACTTGACCATGCGCGCGCCCCCTTTGACGCGGTGGGCAAGGTCGTACAAGTTGGCGAAGTCAGGCCGCTCCGGTTGGGCCATCAATAATGCGCGGTCTTCTTCCAGGCTGCCAAGCAAGGGCACCAGCAGTTCGATGAGCGCCCCCTTGTCGTCGCCTGTCAGCGTGATCAGCGCATTTAAATCAAACACCGGTTCAGGTTCAGGTTCAGGCTCACGCGTATCGGCACTGGCGGTGCGCGATGCCAACGCCGAGCGCAAATCATCCAGCCCGGTAGGCTTGAACAGGCAACCGTCCATGCCGGCCTCCCGGCAACGTTCGGTCTCCTGGGGCTGGGCATTGGCGGTAAACCCGAGCAGCAGGCACGGCTTGGCGCCACGCTGGCGTTCTTGTTCACGAATATCACGCGCCAATGCGTAACCGTCTTTGACGGGCATATTGCAATCGGTTATCACGCCATCAAAATCACCGGCCTGCCATACTTCAAACCCTTGGGCGCCGTCATCGGCCGTGACAATGCGATGCCCCAGGAAACTCAGCTGTCGCGCCAGCAGCAGGCGGTTGGCCGGGTAGTCATCCACCACCAGGATATTCAATGCACGCGCCGCCGGGTTCTGCGCAACAGGCGCGGACGCCGGCACCGCCGTGGTCATCATCAACGTCAAGGTCACATCCACTCGCGTGCCCTTGCCCAGCACACTGCTCAAGTGCAACTGGCCACCCATCATCTCGCACAGGTTACGGCTGATCATGAGCCCCAGGCCCGAACCACTGCGCGCCGACTGCTCGTGATTGCTACCCTGCACAAACGGATTGAACAAGCGCTGCTGATCTTCGGCGCTGATGCCAATCCCCGTGTCTTCTACCCACAGACGCAGGTTCAGTTGCCCGTCATTCATGCCCTGCCCCCCCTGGGCGCCCAGGCGCACCTGGCCAGCGCCGGTGAATTTGATCGCGTTACCCAGCAGGTTCGACACCACCTGCTTGAACCGCAGCGGGTCGATCAGCACGGAGCGGTCGATAAACGGGTCGAGCTCAACCTGCAGCAGCAGGCCCTTGTCCCGCGCCAGCCCCTCGAACACCCGCACCACCGAGGCCAGAATGTCGTGCACATTGGCCGGCTCCAGGGTCAAGGACAGGTGGCCGGATTCGATGCGTGCAATATCGAGAATATCGCCGATCAGCTCCAGCATGCTCCGCGATGCTACCGACGCCACCTCCAACGCATCGCGATCGGCCCGGCCCTGCTCGGCATTTTTCAGGGCCAGCTCGATCATGCCGATCACCGCGTTCATCGGCGTTCGAATCTCATGGCTCATGGTCGCCAGGAACGTGGTCTTGGCACGGTTGGCGGCGTCAGCCTCCTCCTTGGCCTCCTGCAACTGGCCCAACAAGCGCTGGCGCTCGCTGACATCCACCCAGCCGGCAATCATGCCCACGACGCTGCCATTGCTGTCCCGGTACGGCAGCATCCATTGGTAGATGGTCAACACACCGCCATCAGCCAACTTGAGTACGCGGTCATGGATCTGCGGCTCGCCCAGTTCCATCAAACGCAAGTAATCGGTATGAAAGGACTGAGCCTGGGGCGGGTTGCCGGTGTCGGTCTCGATCACAGTCTTGCCGATGACTTCTTCTAATTTGAACCCAAACACATCGAGGTAGGCGTTGTTGCAGGCCATCAACCGGCCTTGGCGATCGCGTACATAGATCGGGTGCGGCGTGCCGTCGATCAGCACGCTCATGAACCGCATCTGGTCACTCAAGGCCCGCTCGGCCTGGGAACGCTTGCGGATCAGGTTGCGCAGGTAGAACACCCAACCGAGGGTAACCAGCAGCAGCAACACAGCCAAACCAAAGCCCTGAATAATCACGCTGCGGTGATGTATCCAGTAGCTGTCCTCAATAATGATTTCGCTGCGCCAATGGTTGGTCAGCTCATCCATTTCTTCGGGGGTAATGCTCAACAAGGCTTTGTCGAGGATCGAATACAACTCCAGTTGGCTGCGGTTGACGCCAAACGTGAAGCGCGCGGGCTCCCTGCCGACGGTGCTGGTGATACGCAGGCGGTCACGGTAGAAGCGCGTGATCATGTAGCGGGCGCTGATCAACGAAACCACGGTCGCATCCACAGTGCCCTTGGCCACCAGCGCCAAGGCATGCTCGGTGTTCTCCGCGCCGACATACTCAATGCCGGGGTAATCCGCGGCAACCTGCGCGACCAGGCTGTTACCGCTGACCAGCGCCAGGCGTTTGCCGGGCATATTCTCCAGAGTAGTCAGGCGGTCATTGTTGGCGGACACCACCAATACATAGGGGGTGGTCAGGTAGGGCCGGGTAAAGCGGATCTTCTCGGCCCCCTCGACGCTCGGCGTGACAACCCCCAACATGTCCACTTCGCCGATATTCGCCGCGTCAATTTGGCTCAGCATCGAACCGCCCCGCTGCACATCGAACTTCAAGCCGGTGCGCAGGCTGATCCGTGACAGCACCTCGGCGCTCAACCCTTCGAATTGGCCTTGCTCGTTAAAAAACGACAGCGGCACAAATTTGTCGAACGCCACCACCTTTACCCGCGGATGCTTTTCCAGCCAACGCTGCTCACTGTCACTCAGGCGCAGGCGCTCGGCGCCCAGGAAGCCGATACCGCCGGCACTCCAGCGGCGCAGGATTTCCAATTGTTTTTCGGCCGGAACAGCGGCCAGCGCGACATTGAGAATGTTGCGCAGGCGCCGGTTTTCCCTGACGACGGCAAGCCCGAACGGATAGGCTTCCATCGCGGAAAAATCCGCCATCCGCACATTATTGAGGTGGTTCTTGTTGATCAGGTAACGGGTGCTGATGGCGTCGCCCAAGTACACATCCGCCTGGCCAAACGCCACGGCGCCAAGGGCTTCGAAGGTCGAGCCAAACAACAGCAACTGCGCCTTGGGGTAAAAGGCCTGGACGGCCTCGGGTTGCATATAGTGATAAAGCATCGCCACGCGACGCCCCGCCAGGTCGGCGCTGAGCACCTGGGTGTCACTCACCCGCGTCACCAGCGTGGGCTGATCATTGGCGTAGGCACGTGACAGCACCAACTCCGGGTCGACCGCCTCATAACCGTTGGCCGAACCGACAAAATCCACAGCGCCGGTCTTGAGTGCCTCAATCACCTCGTCGCGGGTGTCGTAGCGTCGCACTTCAACATCAATGTTCAGTATTTGGGCGACCAGCGCTACGTAGTCGGCGCTGATGCCTTCAATTTCATCCTGATTGTTGCTCATTTCAAAGGGCGCGTAATCGGGCGCCGACACGCCCATGTACAACGTGCGCCGCTCACGCAACCAGCGCCAGTCGGATTCGTCGAGCTTCACCGTGGCATTTTCAAGCGATGAATGGCCCAGCAACCGCAAGTTCTGCGGTTCGTCCAGGGCCATCGCCATCAGCGGCAGCAAGCCCATCAGCAGGATGGCTGGGAGGTTGATCCGCAAGGAGGTGCGCATATCAGATCAGATGATTGCGCTGCGCGAACTTGGACAGGTGCACTACCGAAGACATACGCAGCTTTTCCTTGAGTCGGGTCTTGTAGGTGCTGATGGTCTTGTGACTCAACAACATGCTCCTGGCGATTTCATTATTGCCAAGGCCCAAGGCCAGCATTTGCAGTACGGTCAATTCTCGATCGGACAGCGACTCTATCAACTCCTGTTCGGTGGACTGCAAATCGTCGCGGCGCACTGAACTGGTAGGCAGGCTCGGAAAGCAACTGTAGCCGGACCGGATGGCCCTAATCGCCTTTTGCAGCTCATCCAGTTCGCCGGTCTTGGCGACAAAACCCATCGCACCGGCACGCATGCAACGGGTGGAAAAGAACACCGCCAGGTACGAGGTCAGTACCAGGATCTTGCAAGGCAGATCCAGCGCCTTGATCCGACTGATCACCTCCAACCCGCCGAGCCTGGGCATCGCCAGGTCAAGAATGATGATGTCCGGACATTCCTGGCGTGCGAGCTGTAGGGCGTCAGCGCCGTTACCCGCTTCGAAAATGCTGTCGAAGCCTTCTTGCTTCAACAGATACTTGACCGTAGCGCGTATAAAAGGATGGTCATCCACAACTAAAGCTTTGTTGCTCATAAAACTCCCCTGAGAGGATCAGTACGCTCACATATCACGCGAGACCTATCTACCTGTGAAAAGTACCAGTTCCGATAAACGGTACTGATTACTCGGTGCAACACACCAGGCAGTACAGGCCCCTCCTGTTGAAATAACACGCTTGGAGAAACGCTTGCCCCGCAAACCGCAGCTGGATTCCTGAGCGAGTGCGGCGCGCAACCTTAACAACGGCGTGTTGTTTCAAATGAAGGGATAATCTTGCGTACTTGTGGGACTTTTCCTCGTAATCGTAGGGGACTTACTCCGTGGTACTAGGACTCCAGAAAGCCTGCACCACCAGGGTCGACAGAGAGATGCGCGCCACCAGGGCGTCCAGCTCATCTCCGTCGACCGAGGTCACCGCCAGCTTGGCTTCAATCTCGACCTCATCAGCGCCAAACGGTCGCACGTCGACATCACTGGCCGGGTAGTTACAGCGCGCCAGCTCGGCTTCCAGCAATGCCAGCACGGCTTTCTGCTGGGTGCGCCGGGCGATCACATACAGGATATTGGTGACCTCCGCCGACACCACATCCAGTGGCTGGCGGTTGATATTGTTGACAATCGGCCGCAGCAGCGTATTGGCCGCCAGCACGAACAATGTGCCCAGCAGCGCCTCAAGGATCAGGTCGGCACCGGCACAGGCCCCCACCGCCGCCGACGCCCAGAGCGTCGCGGCCGTGTTCAGCCCGCGCACATTGCCTTCTTCACGCATGATCACGCCGGCCCCCAGGAAGCCGATGCCCGACACCACATACGCGACCACCCGCACCGCGCCTTCGGCACCGCCCAGGCGGTTGGCCATGTCGACAAAAATCGCCGCGCCCACCGCCACCAGCACATTGGTACGCAAGCCCGCCGTGCGCTGGCGGTACTGGCGCTCAAAGCCGATCAAGCCTCCGAGGATGAACGCGGCAGTGAGGCTGACCAGGGTATCGATCAGGGAATTGAGGTTGATGTTGTTGATTGCTTGCATAGGACATCGTCCCTGTTCATTGCCAGCCAAACTTACGGATGTAGTAGCCCTTCACCGCTTGGGTCAGCGCCATGTACGCCAGCAGGATCACCGGCAAAAACACAAAATACAGCGATGGCAGCGCCTGCAATTTGAAGTAGTGCGCCAGCGGCCCCATCGGCAGGAAAATCCCCACAGCCATGATCACCGCGGTCATCACCATCAACGGCATGGCCGCGCGGCTTTGCAGGAACGGAATTTTCGGCGTGCGGATCATGTGCACGATCAACGTCTGGGTCAGCAGCCCCACCACGAACCAGCCGGACTGGAACAGTGTCTGGTGGTCGGGGGTGTTGGCATCGAAGACATACCACATCAGTGCAAATGTGGTGATGTCGAAGATCGAACTGATCGGCCCGAAAAACAGCATGAAGCGCCCCACATCACCCGGCTGCCAGCGCTGCGGTTTGGCGAGCATTTCGGCGTCGACGTTATCGAACGGAATCGCGATCTGCGAAATGTCATACAGCAGGTTTTGCACCAGCAGGTGCATCGGCAGCATCGGCAAGAACGGGATAAACGCACTGGCCACCAGCACCGAGAACACGTTGCCGAAGTTCGAGCTGGCAGTCATCTTGATGTACTTGAGCATGTTGGCGAAGGTGCGCCGGCCTTCCAGTACGCCCTCCTCCAGGATCATCAGGCTTTTTTCCAGCAGGATGATGTCGGCCGCTTCCTTGGCGATGTCCACGGCGCTGTCCACCGAGATGCCGATATCGGCAGTGCGCAGAGCGGGCGCGTCGTTGATGCCGTCACCCATAAAGCCCACCACATGCCCGTTGGCCTTGAGCAGGCGGACGATGCGTTCCTTGTGGGACGGCGTGAGGCGCGCGAACACATTGGTGGTCTCCACGGCCTTGGCCAGCTCGGCGTCGGTCATGTCCTCGATGTCGTTGCCCATCAGCAAGCCCTGTTGCTCCAGGCCCACTTCGCGGCAGATTTTTGCGGTGACCAGCTCGTTGTCACCGGTCAGCACTTTGACCGCCACGCCGTGGGCCTTCAGGGCCTTGAGGGCGGGCGCGGTGCTTTCCTTCGGTGGGTCGAGAAACGCCACGTAGCCGATCAGTGTCAGGTCTTGTTCATCCGCCAGGCTGTAGGTCTCGCGCCCCGGTGTCATCGGTTGTGCGGCCACGGCCACCACGCGCAGGCCTTCTTCGTTGAACGCCGCGGTCACTTGGCGAATGCGCGCCAGCAACTCATCGGTGAGCGCTTCATTGCTGTCGCCATGGCGCACGCTGTTGCACACCGAGAGGATTTCCTCCACGGCGCCCTTGCAGATCAACAGGTGCGGCAAGCCTTCCTGGGCCACCACTACCGACATACGCCGGCGGTTGAAGTCGAACGGAATCTCATCGACCTTCTCGAACGCAGTGCCGACTTTCAGCTCGCGATGCACTTCCACGTGCTCCAGCACCGCCACGTCCAACAGGTTTTTCAGGCCGGTCTGGTAGTAGCTGTTGAGGTAGGCCATTTCCAACACGTCGTCGGACTCTTCGCCCCACACGTCCACATGCCGCGCCAGGAAAATCCGGTCCTGGGTCAGGGTGCCGGTCTTGTCGGTGCACAGCACATCCATGGCACCGAAGTTCTGGATTGCGTCAAGGCGCTTGACGATGACTTTTTTGCGCGACAGAAACACCGCGCCCTTGGCCAGGGTGGACGTGACGATCATCGGCAGCATTTCCGGGGTCAGGCCCACGGCAATCGACAACGCGAACAGCAGCGCTTCGGTCCAGTCGCCCTTGGTGAACCCGTTGATGAACAGCACCAACGGCGCCATCACGAACATAAAGCGGATCAGCAACCAGCTGACTTTATTCACGCCATGCTGAAACGAAGTGGTCGCGCGGTCGGTGGCGGTCACGCGCTGGGCCAATGCGCCGAAATAGGTGCTGTTGCCGGTGGTCAGGATCACCGCCGTCGCGGCGCCGGACACCACGTTGGTGCCCATGAACAGGATGTTTTCCAGGTCCAGCGGGTTGCGCGTATGGGCGTCCTGCTGATGGGCGAATTTTTCCACCGGCATCGATTCGCCGGTCATCGCCGCCTGGCTGACGAACAGGTCCTTGGCACTGAGCACGCGGCAATCGGCAGGGATCATGTCCCCGGCCGACAGCACGATCAGGTCGCCCGGCACCAGCTGTTTGATCGGCAGCTCGATGCGCTTGGCCGCATCGCGACGCAACACGGTGGCGGTGTTACTGACCATCGCCTTCAAGGCGTCGGCGGCTTTGTTCGACTTGGCTTCCTGCCAGAAGCGCAGCAGCGTCGAGAGCACCACCATGGAAAAAATCACCGTGGCCGCCTTCATGTCCTCGGTCAGCCAGGAGATCACCGCGAGCAAGGTCAGCAGCAGGTTGAACGGGTTTTTGTAGCAGTGCCACAGGTGCACCCACCAGGGCAGCGGCTGCTCGTGTTCCACCTCGTTGAGGCCGTATTGCACGCGCAGCGCGTCGGCTTCCAGGGCGTTCAAACCCTCCGAATGGCTGCCCAGCGTGCCCAGCAACTGCCCGGCACTGCTGTTGGCCGCGCCCACCAGGGTTTGCGCCAGGGTTGGCGGCACTTCACGGCTGACGCTGGCGTCAGTGACGGTGTCGAGCATCGCCAGGCGGCGGAAATGCCGGGCGATATGCCGGGTCCGCAGGAAGCCGGCGAAGAACTCTTTCAATAGAGTGAGGTTCATGGTGTTACTCCTGCGCGAGGAAAAACCGTCGTGCAGGTACTGCCCTTCTGCGCCGCGCCCGTTCTACAGGCACAGCCAGGGTGGCCCGCCCGCCGTGAAAGGCAGGCGCGTCCGTAGCATCCCGAGGTCAGTCAGGTGCTGGTCAGCGTCGATGAGAGGGATCGCACAGGGCCAGGGCTGGCCACTGCCGGGATGCCGCTTCTCGCTAGGTGGCGAGACAACGGCATCGGAAAAATGCGCGTTATCTTGCCAAGTATGTGCCGGTTACCGAGACCGGCCGACAACTGTCACTCGAACAAGTACCCACTGAGGGTCTCCGCTATTGATGAAAACGCGCGAAGCTTACGCCCCGGTGATAGGAGAGTAAACCGTAGGAAAGCGTCCGCATGGTGAATCAGAAAATTCTTCAGGGAGGGTTCAGGAAGGCGAATCCGGCCGGTCTCGCGGCACCCATTGCAAGTACTCATCAACCTGTTCGCCAGGCAGCGCCTTGACCTGGATCGACACGCTGTTGACCTGCTGACCCATGCTGATCCCTTCGCGGGTACGCACCTGCACATAGCCCAGCTTTGGCCAGAAACGCTCGGCCTTGGTATTACCGATCACTACCGTCAGCCGCAGCCACCGCGCGCCCTGCAGCACCGCCCAGGCTTCGAGGTCCGCATGCAGCCGGTGCGCCAGCCCAGTGCCATGCAGCCGCGTATCCACCAGCAACAGCCCGATATGCCACACCCCGACTGCGAGCAAATCCGCCGCGATATTTACCACGGCGACCAACCGCTGTTCAGCGTCGCGATAACCCAGCCAGTACATCCGGCTGCAACGCCAGCCCGGCGGTAACTCGCCCTGCAATTCTTCGTGCGCTTCAGTCGGCGTGGCCGGCTCGCCGTTGACCGCAATAAAGTACGCCGGCGCGCGTTCAAAAAAGCACTGCAACTCGGGCGCATCGTCACTCAACAGCTCAACCACCCGGATGCCCTCCAGGGAGCAGCCAGGCAACGCCTGATTCTCAACGTCCATGTTCATTTACCCTCAATCGTCGCGCGTCAGCACTTCCAACAACTCAATCTCAAAACGCAGATGGCTGTTGGGCTTGATATGCGCGCCCATCGAGCGCTCGCCATACGCCAGGTGCGCCGGCACAAACAGCGTGCGCACGCCGCCGACCTGCATGCCCATCAAGCCCTGGTCCCAGCCCTTGATCACCCGCCCGGTGCCGATCACGCACTGGAACGGCTTGCCGCGCTCCCAGGACGAATCGAACACTGTGCCGTCTTCCAGGGTGCCGGTGTATTGAGTGGTGATCAGCGCGCCTTTGACCACGGTTTTGCCGGTGCCTGGGCGGATGTCGGTGATCTGCAGTTCGTCGTTGCTCATGGGGGCTCGCTGGATGCGTAAAGGGTGGGGTTTTCCCAGAATTGGGTGGGTTTGGCAAGTTCAGAAACAGCACACCTGCTTCCACCTACAAAAGAACAAGACGTGCCTTAGCCCGAAATCACATGCTGCTTATTTTCGGCTTTGGCCCCTATGCCCAACCTGTTAAGGGACCATTAGCTCTCAGCAGGGAACATCAGAATGACCATCGGCTCCACGTTCAATCACCCAGCAGATATCGCTCAAAAACAACGTCGTGAAAAGCGCGCCACTCACAAAAAATGGACAGCACGATTCCCAAACCCTCCGGATTTATGCTTTGACTATCGTGCACTGGTAGAGCAACAAAATGGCATTGCCCAAGCAACTGATACAGGCCATACCATCTGCATTATCGGCGCTGGAATTACAGGCCTGACCACTGCACGAGAATTGCATAGATGTGGATTCGCGAACATTACATTAATTGAAAAATCAAATCGCATAGGCGGGCGCCACCTGACCGCACTTGGGAATAACAACACCCGAACTGATGGTCGACCGCCGTTTGAAATGGGCGCTATGAGAATGCCTTTCTTCAATAAATCAAACGAGCCCCCCAAAAACGGTCGCTCGCTCATGGCCTATTACGCTAACGAATTTGAACTGGTGCATTCCGACTTCCCCAACCCTGGAAGTTCTGCAGTGCATTCAACCGGCATCTACCTACGCGAAGGAAGCCTAGAGAGTGCCAGCGAACCCACCCTGCTGATCTGGACAAATACTGATGGAAAAACACCGCCTCCAGGCGAGATATTAGGTGCTGTCTTTGCCAAGTGGAAGATATTCGCCGAACGCATGACACTTCACGTCTCCGAGTATTACGGCTCCCAACACTGGGAGTTCATGTGGGCAGCTATAGTAAAAAAATACGAAGGCACTTCATTTCGTGACTTGGTGAAGATGTCATCTATCGATCACTGGCGCCAAAGTGACCCTGGGAATTTCGGTGGGATGGGTATGACTGCACAAGAGTCTGCCGTGTTCTATTCCATCGGTATCGGCGACGGTAGCTGGGGAGCATTTTATGATGTCTGTTCGATCTACCCGATACGTACGGCAATATTTGGTTTCAGCAGCCATTTACAGTTGATTCATGGCCGTGTCAATTCAGATGGTAAACCTATCGCATCACCCTACTTAAACGCTGGAGAAACACGGGATTCGAGAGGCCTAAACTTCAACAAGCCAAATTACATTGGGCTTGGCTCGTTGGCGGAGTCCCTACTATTCATAAAGCCGAGCGAGACAATCGACTCACTCTATGAGCACCTAATTAAACGCCACTCAGGACTGCTGACTAACAGTTCAGTCACACAATTGAAAAAACTTAAAAATGGCAAAACACGAGTTTACTACGACTGGCACGCTACCCGGACAGAGGCGATGAAGAAGGAGTTTATTGACGTTGACTCCGTTGTCATGACACTCCCTTCATGGCTGATAGAAACTCAAGTCCTTCTTGAGGGTTTCACTCAAGAGATGCTTCCTTTTGAAATAATATCAGCGTACAAAACAGCTCATTGGGAAACCAGTTGCAAAGTATATGCACCGCTCAAAAAATCATTCCTGTCACATAATAAAAACATCCCCCAAGCCATTGTATCCGATAGTTTCATACATGACGTATACACCTACCGATACAACGACAACAACACTTACGACTGTATACTTTTGAGTTATACCTGGGAAGATGACGCGACAAAGCTATCACTGTTCAGCGATAAAGAACTTATCGATAAATGCATAGCAGAGCTAGACAGAATACTTTTAAAGTCAACAAACATCAAAGAGCGAATCTCCCCCTATATAGGACGTGAGCAGGCCGTCGTCCAACGCTGGATGAATGACAAACACGCCCTTGGCTGTGCAAAGCTCTATCGCCCCGGCACCTACTACGACGCTGTCAGCCTGATGAAATACAACAGAGATTTTTCCCACCACTCGGGTCTTTATCTCTGCGGTGAATCTTTTTCCGTTGACGCCGGCTGGACAGAACCTTGCTTCAGAGGCGCCTTAGACACTGTGATTAACATCTGCAGCAAAACCCACGCACGCTTCAATGGTGGCTTTACGATGCAGGACTACCCTGAATATAAAACAGAGAATTGAATCTATATAAGAGAAATCGACTACAGAGCAGCAGGAACCATCTGACTTTCATTTAAACATTTTGTCGCCTCTTATAAACATCCAACCAATCCCGGTTGCATAACAATAAGAGGTCAACCCCATGAGTGAACGAACCAGCCCTGCCCGCGTTGCCGTTATTCAATTCGACCCACAAGTCGGCATGGCGAATCGGGGCGACAACCTGCGCCAAACCCTGGTACTGGCAACCGAAGCGGCAAACGGTGGCGCCAACCTGATCGTGCTGCCGGAGCTATCCAACTGCGGCTATTTTTTCAGTAACCGCCAGGACGCCTTTGATCATGCCGAGGCGGTTCCGCAGGGGCCGAGTACCCGGGAATGGATTGATTTTGCCTGCAGGCACCAGGTGTATCTGGTAGCAGGCCTCAGCGAAATTGATGGCATGCAGTTATTCAACACTGCCGTTTTGGTGGGCCCCGAAGGGTTCATCGGCAAGTACCGCAAAGCCCATCTATGGAACATGGAAAAGCTTTGGTTCACGCCAGGTGACACTGGCTTTCCAGTGTTTGAAACGCCAATCGGGCGCATCGGCTTGCTGATTTGCTGGGATATCTGGTTCCCGGAAGTGCCGCGAATTCTCGGCCAGCAAGGTGCCGATATCATTTGCAGCCTGAACAACTGGGTGTGGACGCCTCCCCCGCTGTTCGATGAGGCCGGGAAGTGCATGGCGTCCTACCTGACGATGACAGCAGCACACGTTAACAATGTGTTTATCGCTGCTGCCAGTCGCATCGGCGAAGAGCGTGATGCCCGCTACCTTGGATGCTCGTTGATTGCCGGGACCAATGGATGGCCAATCGGCGCAGTGGCTTCTGCCAATCGCCAGGAAATTCTCTTCGCCGACATCGATATCACGAGCGCCCGCAGTGCGCCGATCTGGAACAGCCTCAATGATTTGCAACGCGACCGACGCAATGATCTTTATGATCAGATGCTCGGGTATTCCCAACACCCTGCCCTGCCTCGCTGAGTGGAGGGCAAACCATGGAAACGTTACTCACCAAGAAGGCGCCAACCCACTCACGAGCGGATATCACGGTGCTAGCCCTGGGGCTGTTCACCACCGCGCTGGTGCTGTGGATTGTATTCAGCTATCAAGGCTCCTGGCCGGGATACGCAGAGATGGTGACAGCCTTGCATGATCCTCTCGCATGGTTGCGTTGGATAGTAGGGGATGTCAGCGAGGTTGCCTTCTACAAGCATGAACTCGCTTCACTGGGTCTGCTGAGCGGCGCCTACCTGGCCTGGTGGGCGAGCAAGCGCGGCAAGGCATGGCAAGGTTTTTCGATCTGCTATGGCAGTGGTTTATGGCCTTGGTTGGTGACGAGTTCACTGATCGGGCTATTACTCAGCAACCTGCTGTGGGGCTGGAGCGTCACCGCCGACACTTGGCAGCCTACTTTTGCAGCCTTTGTTTCTCTGCCGGCAGCGATGGTGCTGATGTTCGGTGGCGGTTGGAAAGTCGCGCTCAATGGTGCGGTGCTGGGGGCGTTGCTGGTCACCCCGATGTGCTTACTGATCGTCAATTTCGTGTGCGTACCGCTGGGGTTGCCAGCAGTGATCGGTAGTGTGCTGGGTATGGCGGTTGGAAGTGTCATCGCATTCGTGCTGTGCCGCCTGATACCTTCGCTGGTGCGTTCAGACTACATCAGCCCAACCATGCCAATTCCCGCCACGGCGCCCAACTATGGATTGATATGGAGCTTGCGTAGAGTGCTGGCGGACTTTTCTGAAGCGCCCTTCTTCGGCAATGAACTCGCCAGTCTTGGGCTGTTAGCGGGCGTGCTGATGGCCTATTTTCTGAACCCAATGAGCCCGGCTTACGGGTCGGGCCTGATTCTGCACCTGATAGGCGCGCAAGCGCTGACGTCAGCATTGGGCGTCATGATCTGGAGACATCAGTGGATAAAGCGGAGCTGGTATCCGACGTACGTTCCGCTGGTATCGGTCGTTCCAGCGGCCGTGCTGACCCATGGCGGGAGTTGGATGGTGATCGGCTCAAGCGCCTTGTTAGGTGCGCTGATCGCACCACCTCTGGCGTGTGCCATTGCAGCGAGGCTGCCGGCTCACTTTCATCCCTATATCGGTAACGTCAGCTCAATGGCTTTGAGTACGCTGATGATTGTGCCAGTCGTAGGTTGGCTGGCCGCTTGAAGGATGTGGTTAGGGGCTTGCCCCCTAACCACACTTGAACTCAACGAACGATTAAGCCAACGGCACGCGACGTGTAGTCAGCGCCATACGGCCCACGAAGAAGCTCAACGCCGCGCCCAACAACAGCATGGCCAAGGTGCTCCAGGCTGCGCGGGACAGTTGCTTGGCAGCCACTTCACCGGCTTCGCGGGCTTTCTGCTCGGCCTGCTGCTTCAGCTCGTCAACCTTCTGCATGGCTTGCTGATAAGCCTGGGCGTAGTTGTCGACGATCTGCGTGGCTTCTTCTTTGCTCTTGCCGGTGCGGGCGGCCACGATGTTGACCAACGCGTCTTTGTCCGCTGCATTCAGCGCTGGCTCACCGGAGGCTTTCACGCGTTCGAACCACTGCTTCAGCGCGTCGCCAGCCTGGGCTGGGTTGGCTGCTGCGTCAGTTGCCGATTGCTTGCCATCCGCTGCGGCCTGGTCGGTTTTCTGCTCGACGTTGGACGGGTCCAACTCAGGCTTGCCGCTCTGCTTGAGCAACGTATCCAGCTCGCCTTGCAGGCTGTTCCAGTCCAGCTGGATGCCCTGCTCGTTCAGTTGCTGCTTGACGCTGTCACTGATGCCCGGCGCCGCTGCAGCAATGCCGCTACCGGCAGCCGACAAGCCTTTGCCCACCACATTACCGGCAGTGCCGACGACGCTGGCGGCCAGACCGGCCAGCAGCCAGGTGGTGAACAAGGTGGTCAGGGTCCAGGTCAGCACACCGTGCAGGCCGCCGCGATCCGGCGCGGTGCGGCCAGCCACGAATGCACCCAGGGCGATGGAGATCAGCGTCGAGACAAACAGCCAGATACCGGCGCCGGTGCCGAAACCGCTCAACGGGTTGCCGGCCTGCATCGGGTCGACGGCACTCGCGCCGATGGCAGTGCCCAGTACGCTGAGCACCAGGTAGGTCACCAGGGCAATTGCACTACCGGCCAATACCGAGCTCCAGGACACACGAAACAGCGATCGATTGGTTTCATAGACAGTGGTCATACAAAGGTCCTTCACAAGTTATAGGAGCAAGGCAAGTTGCCTTGTTGGGTGTGAGTGTGGCGAAAGGACATCGGTTCAGTCGTGGCCCAAATGCACCAGCACCACTGGTGCATTCGCACTCCCATAGGTGCAATTTCTTTGCACTATCCCGAGCCCCATCTGTCGTAGGTTTATGCGTCTTTTTCCAGGAGAAACCATGAGCCAGGATGTTCTTGCCAAAGAAACCAACCGCCGCCAATTGCAGCAGATCATCTCCGGGCTATCCGACGGGATCATCCTTGCCGAGGTCGACCAGACCCTCCTCTGGGCCAACGAAGCCGCGCTGAAAATGCATGGGGTCGATGAAGTCGCCGCCCTGGGCGCCAACACCCAGGAGTACGCCGAACGCTTCGCTTTGCGCTATCGCAATAATCATCCGCTTGCGCTTGAGAGCTACCCGCTCGCGCGCGCGGCCGCGGGGGAGGAATTCAGTGACGTGGTGGTGGAAGTCACGCCTGTCGCCGATGAAGATAAGACCTGGGTCCACCGCCTGCGCAGCCTGCTGATCAATGACTCCCACGGCGAGCCGGAACTGCTGGTGCTGATCCTCAGCGACGCCACCGAGTGGGCCAGCGCCGAGCAGCGTTTCGAGAAAACCTTCAACGCCAACCCAGCGCCCGCAGTGATCTGCCGTCTCAGCGATTTGCGCTATATCAAGGTGAACCAGGGCTTTCTGGAAATGACCGGCTACAACCGCGACCAGGTCATCGGCCGTTCGGTGTACGAGCTGGATGTGCTGGAGCAGGCCGAGCGCAAGGACCTGGCCGTGCAGCGCCTGGGCGAAGGCGCGACCATCCCGCAGATGCAGGCCGAGCTGAAATTACCCGAAGGCGGCAGCAAACTGGTGATCGTCGCCGGCCAGCCGCTGGACATGAACGAGGAAGACTGCATGCTGTTTTCCTTCACCGACCTGGAGCCGCGCCGCAAGGCAGAAATCGCCCTGCGCCAGAGTGAAGAGCGCTTCGCAAAATCCTTCCGCCTGACGCCAGTGCCGACCCTGGTGTGCAACGCCGCCAACCGGCAGGTGGTGGATATCAATGAAGCCTTCATGACCATTACCGGGTACACCAGTGAAGAACTGATCGGCAAAGCCATTGAAGAAATCAACTTTATCGACAGCGGCCCGGCGGCTGCGCAGCTGTTCGCCACGCTGGAGAAAGCCGGCAACCTCGACGGCCAAGACCTGAAGGTGCGCAAGAAAGGCAATGAAGTGATCGACTGCGTGCTGTCCGCCGACACCGTGATCATCCAGGATGTGCCGTGCTACCTGCTGGTGCTGATGAACATCACCGAGCGTAAACGCTCGGAGTTGGAGCTGGTGGCAGCCATCGAGGAAGTCATGCAGGACGCCTCGTGGTTCAGCCAGACCCTGATCGAGAAGCTGGCCAACGCCAAGAGCGTCAACAGCCCCAACCTGCCGAACGTGGCCTTCACCGACCTGACCGCACGCGAGCGTGATGTGCTGGGGCTGATCTGCGAAGGCCTGGCCGACAAGGAAATCGCCTCGCGCCTGAAACTGGCCCCCAACACCGTACGCAACCATGTGGCCACGGTATATTCCAAACTGGGGGTGCATAGCCGCAGCGCAGCCATCGTCTGGGCCCGTGAACGCGGGCTGTTTGCCGGTGAACTGCGCATAAAAAGCAAGCGCTGAAAGTGCAAATGCACTAGCACGGCTAGTGCGAATTCGCCTTATGGCGCAGGGGCGTAATCCTTAACCTTCAGGGGTGAGTACAGGGCCAGTCCCTGTGCCGTCGCGAAACGACACCTTGAAGGAACCCACATGTTTACGCTCTCTCAACTGCGAAATTGCATCGAAGAAGGCCTCGCGCCGCTGACGTGCGAGTTCACACTGTGCCGGGATGCCTCATTGACCCTCAAGGTCTATGACGCCGACACCGGCCGGGTGGACCTGGTGGTGACGGGGATCAGCACCAACCGGCTGCAGACCCCGCAAGAAGTGGAAAAAATGGTGGAAGAGCTGCGCTACGAGCTGCAGAGCAACAACATGGGCAAGCTCACGCTGGATGACTTGCCTTCAACGACGAACCAATGAAATAGAACACCCCGCCCGCCACGATAAACATCCCCAACATGTAGAACATGTAGTGGGCCGGCAGGCTGGCCAGCACCAGCCCGCACAACACCGGCCCCAGCGCGCCGCCCAGGTTGCACAGGTTTTGCGCGCCGTAGTACATGCCCCGCAAGTGGTCCGGTGCGATCCGGTCGATAAACATGTACTCGGCCGGAAATACGACAATCTCCCCCACCGTAAACACGGCCATCGCCAGCACCCAGGACAGCACGCTGGTGGACAGCGCGAAGCCAATCAGCCCTAACATGAACATGCTCAGGCCGAAGATCAGCCAGCGGCTGAGGTGACGGTGGGAAATGCGGCGACCAATCACGTACTGCAAGGCAATCACCAGCACCGCGTTGGTGGTAAGCACCGCGCTGATAATGGTGTAGGTGTATTCGGCCGTGGTGGTGGTCACCAGGTATTGCGACAAATAGGCGACGAACTGGCCAAACACCACGGCACTGAGCAAGCCGCCAACGGTGAAGCACACCAGACGGTAGTCACGCAGCATCACACGGCCAACGGCGAGGAACGACACCGGCTTTTGCGTAGCGTCGACGGTCACCAGCGTGCGATCACCCCAGCGCCAGTACAGCAGGAAAAACACCGCCCCCAAGAGCGTCGAGAATATGAACGGCAGGCTGATATCCAGCTTGGCCAGCATCGCGCCAAAAAACGGCCCTACGGCGTAACCGATGTTGGTCAGCGTGTATTTGATGGAAAACACTTCACTGCGCGCCTCTTCGGGCAGCAGGCTGGCGAAACCGGCCTTGACCGCGATGTCGACCACCGCGTAGGCGAGGTTGATCAGAATCAGGCAGCTATAGAACGTCCAGATATCTTGCGCGACGACGGTGCCGATAAAGCCCAGTACATACAGTGCGCTCAAGCCCAGCAACAACCGATAACTATTGATGCGGTCGACCAGGAAACCCCCATACACACTGAGCAATGAACCGACCACCAGCGAACTGCCCATCACCAGGCCGACCTGGGTGATGCTCAGGGAGAAGTGACTGCTGAGGTAAATGACCAGGTAGGGAAACGTGATTGCCCTGGCCAGCGTCAGTATCAGCGTGGCGGACAACAACAAGGTAACGGTGCGGGGGTAGTGTCTTATTCTGGCAAGCATCCTGCTCTCTTTCTTAAGGGTAACGCGGCCTTTCAGGGCCGGTTACCTTAACGCAAGAGCAAGCAAAAACGCCGAACTATTTTTTGACCGGGGTGATCTCGAGAATTGTGCCGTTGGTGGTTTTCAGCAGCACGAACTTGTCACCCACCCGCGCCCACTGGCTGTCTTCCTCGGGCTGCTTGAGGCCGCGTTTTTTCCAGTCGCTGACCGCCGACTCCTTGCGCATCAGCATGTCCGGGGCGCGGTCGCCCTCTTTCAGATCGCGGGTGTTGATAGTGGAAGGCTGCACGGTTTCCTGCGGGGTATCACCGGCCTGCACGACAAAGCTGGCGGTGGACAGGCTGGCAGCAAGGAAAACGCCGGCAATCAGGGATTTGGACTTCATGGGTGCTCCTTCAATTAATGACGCGTACCCAGCTTCGGACCGCAGGCGCACGGAATCATTCAGCAGCGTTTGAGGCAAAGCCTTGTGGTGAGGGAGCGCCCCAGATCAGTCCATAAACCAGAGACAGCATCGCGCCCATTGCCGCCATGAAATTAATCCTGTAATTTTTCATGAAATTATTAGATATAAATTTCATGAACCAGAAAGAAGAACTCGACGCCCTCGCGAGCCTGATCCACGACCTGCGCAAGCACAAGAAGCTCACCCTCGCCCAACTCGCGCAAAAGATCGAGCGCTCGGTGGGGTTCCTGTCGCAGGTCGAGCGCGGCCTGTCGCGGCCCACGGTGGCGGACCTGACCGCGATCAGCCACGCGCTCGGCGTGCCCACCACTTATTTTTACAGCCTGCCCAAACCCAAGGCCGTGGCCTGGGTGACCCGCCCCACCGAGCGACGCACGGTGTATTACGCCAATGGCATCACTGACATCCTCGTCTCGCCGAGCATGAACGGCGCGTTTTCGATGCTCGACAGCCTGCTGGCCCCCGGCGCCAACAGCGGCGAGCACACCATGAGCGACCGCGCCGAACAGGCCGGTTTTGTGCTGGAGGGCGAATTGACCCTGTGGGTGGAAGGTGAAGCCGATTCGGTCACCCTCGGCCCCGGCGACAGCTTCCACCTGGCCAGTTTCGCCCACTGCCGATACGCCAACCTGACCGACCTGCCCGCCCGCGTGCTGTGGGTTTACAACTAGGAGCAACACCTGTGAAAAGCCAATCTTCCACGTTGCTGGCCGAAGTACGGACCTTTCGCCAGCATCACCCCGAGGTGCGTTATGTCGACCTGATCGCCCTGGACATTCCCGGGCATTTTTACGGCAAGCGCTACCCGATAGAGATGCTGGAAAAGGTCGCCGCCGGCAGCCCCTTGAAGCTGCCGCAAAATGCCGTGCTGCTCGGCACTCAGGGCGGGCTGTTCAAGATTGGCGACTACTGCTTTCACGACGGCGACCCGGACGCCAACCGCCGCCTGGTGCCCGGCACACTCAAGCCGGTAAGTTGGGAATCGCAGCCGTTGGGGCAGATGCTGATTACCTCCGACGGCACCGACGCACCCATCGAATTCGAACCCAGGGAAGTATTGGCCAAGGTCCTGGACCGCCTGCACCACAAAGGCATTCACCCGGTGGTGGCGTTTGAACTGGAGTTTTACCTGCTCGACAGAAAGCTCGACAACGGCCTGCCGCAATTCGCCCGCGACCCGCTGAGCGACGACGCCGACGACCAGCCCACCCTGCATATCGACAGGCTGTCGCGTTTCAGTGACGTGCTCGACGACATGGCGCACACCGCCAAGGCCCAGGGCATCGACATCACGGTGATCACCGCCGAGCTCGGCCCTGGCCAGTTCGAGATCAATTTCGGCCACTTGGAAGACGGCCTGCGCGCCGCCGACTGGGCCGCCCTGTTCTGCCGCAGCACCCGTGGCGTGGCACTCAAACACGGCTACCGCGCCAGCTTCATGGCCAAGCCCTACCTGCAATTCCCCGGCAGTGGCATGCATGTGCATGTCAGCCTGTATGACGCGGCGGGCAATAATTTGCTCGCGGCGCATCAGCAACAACCGCTGCGCCATGCCGTGGCCGGCTGCCTGGAACTGCTGCCGCATTGCATGCCGATCTTCTCGCCCAACCACAATGCGTTCCGCCGCCTGGGCGGCACGGTGAACGCGGCGACTCGCGCCAGCTGGGGTTTTGAAGACCGCGATGCGTGCGTGCGCATCCCTGAGTCCGACCCGCGCAACCTGCGCATCGAACACCGCCTGGCGAGTGCCGACGCCAACCCGTACCTGGTGCTGGCGGCGATCCTGGCCGGGCTTGAACATGGCCTCGAAGCCAAGCAGGAGCCCATCGCGCCACTCAACGAGGACCGCCACAGCGGCGCCGATTTCCCCCTGGAAATGCTCGACGCCGTGCGCGCCATGCAACATCAGCCGGTGTTACGCGATAAGCTGGGCGCCGAATTTGTCGACGTGTATTGCGAGAACAAACGCCAGGATCACTTGGCCTTTCAACAAGAGATCAACGCGCGGGAATACCGCTGGTTTCTCTAACCATGGACTACCGATGACCGACCAAAGCGCCCCGGCCCTCAAGGAACTCTTCAACCTCGAACGCCTGCAACACATCGCGACCGAGATGACGGCGGTGTACCCGGCGTTCGACGCCAAGGGCTTTCTCAAGCACGCCACGGCCGGGCTTGCCGAGTTGTCGGTGATGCAGCGCATGGCGCGGGTCAGCGAAAGCCTGCACGCGGTGATCCCGCTGGACTATGCGCAGACGCTCAAGCTGCTTTACGCCCTGGCCCCGCGCCTGAACAGCGGGTTTGTCAGCCTGAGCCTGCCACACTACGTGGCGAGTTACGGCCGGGACGACTTCAAGCGTTCGATGGCCGCGCTCAGCTACTTCACCACCTTTGGTTCCGCCGAATTCGCGATCCGGCATTTCCTGCTGCACGACTTCAAGCGCACCCTGGCGGTGATGCACGACTGGTCACTGGATGCCAACGAACACGTGCGCCGCCTTGCCAGCGAAGGCTCGCGGCCACGCCTGCCGTGGTCGTTCCGCCTGGCCGAGGTGCAAGCCGACCCTGAGCTGTGCGTACGGATTCTCGATAACCTCAAGGCCGACAGCAGCCTGTATGTGCGCAAGTCCGTGGCCAACCACCTCAACGACATCACCAAGGACCACCCGGACTGGGTACTCAGCCTGATCGAAGGCTGGAACCTGGAAAACCCCCACACCGCCTGGATCGCCCGCCATGCGCTGCGCAGCTTGATCAAACAGGGCAACACCCGCGCGCTGACGATCATGGGCGCGGGTGCCAAGGCTGAAGTGAAGCTCCATCACCTGAGCGTCACGCCAGCGGTGATCGCGTTAGGCGAGCGCATCAACCTGTCGTTCAGCCTGGAATCCACCGCTGAAACCGCGCAAAAGCTGGTGGTCGACTACGCCATCGACTACGTGAAGAGCGCCGGCCACAGCGCGGCCAAGGTGTTCAAGCTGAAGGCATTCACCCTCGGCGCGGGTGAACATCAACACATCAGCCGCGCGCAACACATCCGCGAGCTGACGACGCGCAAGCACTACCCCGGCAAGCACAAGGTGTATGTGTTGGTGAATGGCGAGCGGTTGGGCAGCGCCGAATTTGAATTGCGCGACTGACGCGCTCCAATTCACACCACCGATCAACTGTGGGAGGGGGCTTGCTCCAAGTTGGGCAGTGCCCCCTCCCACATTCGCCCGGGTTTCTTCAGGTAGATTCGCCGAGCAACAGGGGCTGCTCCCGCGCGCACAACTCCACCACGTAATCCCACAACACCCTCAGCCGCACCGACTTGTGCAACTCCCGGCGCGAGCTGATCCAGTAACTGCGCTGTATCCCCTCCGCCGGCAGCAACGGCACCAGGTCCGGATCGCCGGAGGCCATGAAGCACGGCAGCACGGCGATTCCCAGCCCTGAGCGCGCGGCCTGGTGCTGGGCGATGACGCTGGTGCTGTGAAACACCACCTTGGGGTTGCGGCAGAAGCTGCTGAGGAATTTCAGCTCCTGGCTGAACAGCAGATCGTCCACGTAATCGATCCATGAGTGGGCGGCGAGGTCTTCGCGCTTTTCAATCGGCGGGTTGCGCTCCAGGTAGGCGCGGCTGGCGTAGAGCGCGAGGCGGTAGTCGGTGAGCTTGCGCGTGACCAGTTGATCGACGCTGGGCCGCTCGAGGTGGATGCTGATTTCCGCTTCGCGGTTAAGAATGCTGACAAAACGCGGCACCGCGAGCAGCTCCACCTCAAGCCCGGGGTAGCGTTCGAACAGGCCGCCCATGCGACTGGCAAGAAACATCACGCCCAACCCTTCGGCCACACCCAGGCGGATCTTGCCCAGGGGCGCGGCAGAATGGGTGAGTTCGTCTTCGGCCAGCAGCGCGACGTTTTCCATCGCTTCGGCGTGTTTGAGCAGCGCCTCGCCGGATGGGGTCAGTTCGTAGCCCTGGGCGTGCTGCACAAACAGCGCGGTGCCGAGGCTCTTTTCGATCGCCTCGATATGCCGCGCCACGGTGGCGTGCGTGGTTTTGAGGCGCTGCGCGGCGGTGAGCAGGCGGCCACTGCGCTGCAACTCGAGAAAAAACCGCAGGTCATTCCAGTCGAACATGTTGCCTCCCTTGCAAGCGCCTGAGCTGCACTGTCTAAAAACGCACAGCAGCTGGGTAAAAACTAACATTTTTAAGACGAAAACTAACAACTAGGATGGGCCCCATAAGAAAAACAAGCGAGGCCCCAGATGCCCATTGCAGCTGCTGAATACGATTACGTGGTAGTAGGCGCCGGCCCCGCAGGCTGCCTGCTGGCCAATCGACTGTCCGCCAACCCCGCCCATCGCGTGCTTCTGCTCGAAGCCGGTGGCCGCGACAACTACCCCTGGATCCATATCCCCGTCGGCTACCTGTTCTGTATCGGTAACCCGCGCACCGACTGGTGCTTCAAGACCGAAGCCGAGGAAGGCCTGCAAGGCCGTGCGCTGAGTTACCCACGGGGCAAGGTGCTCGGCGGCTGTTCCTCCATCAACGGCATGATCTACATGCGCGGCCAGGCCCGCGATTACGACGGCTGGGCGGCCGAAGGCAACCCCGGCTGGGCCTGGAAAGATGTGCTGCCGCTGTTCAAACAGAGCGAAAACCACTTTGCCGGCGACGCCGAATTCCACGGCGACCGTGGCGAATGGCGGGTTGAGCAACAGCGGCTGCACTGGCCGATTCTCGATGCTTTTCGCGATGCGGCAGCGCAGAGCGGCATCGCGCCTATCACTGACTTCAACCGAGGCGATAACGACGGCTGCGGCTACTTCCAGGTCAACCAGAAGGCCGGCGTGCGCTGGAATGCGGCCAAGGCGTTTCTCAAACCGATCCGTCAACGCCCCAACCTCACCGTGCTGACCGAAGTGGACGTGGACCGCGTGCTGCTGGAAAACGGCCGCGCCTCAAAAGTGCTCGGGCGCCAAAACGGCCAGCAGATGAGCTGGAAGGCGCGCAAGGAAATCGTGTTGTGCGCCGGCTCCGTCGGCTCGCCCGGCATCCTGCAGCGCTCGGGCATCGGCCCGTCCCACGTGCTCAAACCGCTCGGCATCGATGTGTTGCATGAACTGCCCGGCGTCGGCGGCAACCTGCAGGATCACCTGCAACTGCGGCTTATCTACAAACTGGAAAAAGCCCGCACCCTGAACCAGATCGCCGGCACCGTGTGGGGCAAAATGGGCATGGGCCTGCGCTACCTGTATGACCGCAGCGGCCCGCTGTCGATGGCGCCCAGCCAGCTCGGCGCGTTTGCCCGCTCCGGCCCGGAACAGGCTTCGGCCAACCTTGAATACCATGTGCAACCGCTGTCCCTGGAGCGCTTCGGCGAACCGCTGCACGCCTTCCCGGCGTTTACCGCGTCGGTCTGCGACCTGCGCCCGCAAAGCCGTGGCCGCATCGACATTCGCTCGGCCAACCCGGCGGATGCGCCGCTGATCCGGCCCAACTACCTCAGCCATCCGGAAGACCTGCGGGTGGCCGCCGATGCCATCCGCCTGACCCGGCGCATTGTTGCCGCACCGGCGCTGAGCCAATTCAAACCGGTGGAATACCTGCCTGGGGATTCGCTGCAAACCGAGGAAGAATTGCACGAAGCCGCTGCGCGCATCGGCACTACGATTTTCCACCCGGTGGGCACCTGCCGCATGGGCGACGACAAAGACGCAGTGGTCGACGCGCAACTGCGCGTTCACGGTGTACCGGGCCTGCGCATCGCCGATGCTTCAGTCATGCCGCGTATCACCTCCGGCAATACCTGTTCACCTACGCTGATGATCGCGGAGAAGGCCGCGCAGCTGATCCTTTCGCCGAATACAAGGAGTCTCGCCCCGGAGAAAGAACTGGTTCATGCAATCTGAATAGCGGCGCCACACCTGGCGCCGACAGTGGAACAACAAAAATAATCACTGTGAGGGCTACCCGATGTCAGAACATGCTCAACCCCTGGGCTCGGCGGTTACCGCGAGCGCCGGCAATGATTCAAGAAAGGTCATCTTCGCCTCGTCCCTGGGGACGGTGTTCGAGTGGTATGACTTTTTCCTCTACGGCGCGCTGGCGGCGGTGATCAGCAAGCAATTCTTTGCTGGGGTCAACGACACCACGGCGTTTATCTTTGCCTTGATGGCCTTTGCGGCCGGCTTTGTGGTGCGACCGTTCGGCGCGCTGGTATTCGGCCGCCTGGGTGACATGATCGGGCGCAAGTACACGTTCCTCGTCACGATCATTTTGATGGGCGTAGCGACGTTCTGCGTCGGGTTGTTGCCGACCTACGCCAGCATCGGCATCGCCGCGCCGGTGATCCTGATTGTGCTGCGCATGCTGCAAGGCCTGGCCCTGGGCGGCGAGTACGGCGGCGCCGCCACTTATGTGGCCGAGCACGCGCCGGCCGGCAAACGCGGGTTGCACACCAGCTGGATTCAATCCACCGCCACCCTCGGCCTGCTGCTGTCGTTGCTGGTGGTGCTGGCCTGCCGTTACTTCACCGGTGACCAGTTTGAAGTCTGGGGCTGGCGTATTCCGTTTCTGTTTTCCATCGTGCTGCTGGGTATTTCCACCTGGATTCGCTTGAGCCTGCACGAGTCGCCGGCCTTTCTGAAAATGAAAGAAGAAGGCAAGGCCAGCAAATCGCCGATCCGCGATTCGTTCGGCAAATGGGAAAACCTCAAGGTGGTGCTGATTGCGTTGTTCAGCATCAACGGCGGGCAAGCCGTGACCTTCTACGCGGCGCAGTTCTATGTGCTGTTCTTCCTCACGCAATTCCTGAAAATGGACCCGGCCCTGGCCAACATGCTGTTGATCATCAGCGTGGTGATTGGCGCGCCGTTCTTTATCCTGTTTGGCTGGCTGTCGGACAAAGTCGGGCGCAAGCCGGTGCTGATGCTTGGTTTGCTACTGGCGACTGCGCTGTACTTCCCGATCTTCAAGGGCCTGGCGCACTACACCAACCCGGCGATGGACCAGGCCAGCCGCCAGGCGCCGATCACCGTATTGGCTGACCCGGCTACCTGCACCTTCCAGTTCGACCCGGTGGGCAAGGCGAAATTTGACAGCCCGTGCGACAAGGTCAAGACGTTCCTGGTCAAGCAAGGCCTGCCGTACAGCAGCGCCGCCGCCCCGGCGGGCAGCCCGGTGCAGGTGAGCGTGGGCGACGTGCGTATCGACGGGTTCGACGAAAAAGCCCTGCGCGGCGCCGTTACCCTGGCCGGCTACCCGTCTTCGGCGGACGTCGCCCAGGTCAACAAAACCATGGTGGTGGTGCTGATCGTCGCGCTGATCCTGATTGCCGCGATGTGCTACGGCCCGCTGGCGGCATTGATGGTAGAGCTGTTCCCGACGCGCATTCGCTACACCTCGATGTCCCTGCCCTACCACATCGGTAACGGCTGGTTTGGCGGGTTCCTGCCGACCGTATCGTTTGCGTTGGTGGTGTACACCGGCGATATCTTCTATGGCTTGTGGTACCCGGTGGTGGTGACCGGGGTGAGCCTGATCGTCGGGTTGTTCTGCCTCAAGGAAACCCGGCACGTGGACATCGATAACAACTGACCCGATCTCCTGAACAGTGGAAATCCCCTGTGGGAGCGGGCTTGCCCGCGAAAGCGGTACATCAGTCACTGCACTTTTGACTGACACACCGCCTTCGCGAGCAAGCCCGCGCCCACATTTGTTTTGTGATAAACACACATATTGCTGTACATCCATACAGATAAAGGTTGATCAAAGCGCTCCGACTCAGCATCCTGCCAGGCATCGACCTGATCTGATGTGATGACCATGCGGCTGTACCTCTGTGAAAAACCCTCCCAGGCCAAGGATATCGCGGCCGTACTCGGCGCCAATCGGCGCGGCGACGGGTGCTGGCTGGGCAGTGGCATCACAGTCACCTGGTGCATCGGCCACCTGCTGGAAACCGCCCCGCCCGATGCCTACGACGCCAAGTACAAGCGCTGGGTACTCGCCGACCTGCCGATCGTCCCCGATAAATGGAAGATGCGCGTCAAGCCCAAGACCGCCAGCCAGTTCAAGGCGGTCAAGCGTTTACTGGGGGAAGCCCAGGAACTGGTGATCGCCACCGACGCCGACCGGGAGGGCGAGATGATTGCCCGCGAGCTGGTGGAGCATTGCCGCTACCGCGGGCCGATCCAGCGGCTGTGGCTGTCGGCGCTGGACGATGCCTCCATTCGCAAGGCTTTGGCCGCGCTCAAGCCCGGCGCCGAAACTTTCAGCCTGTATCACTCGGCCCTGGGCCGCTCCCGCGCGGACTGGCTGATCGGCATGAACATGAGCCGCCTGTTTACCCTGCTGGGGCGTCAATCCGGCTACCAGGGCGTGTTGCCGGTGGGCCGGGTGCAAACCCCGACCTTGCGCCTAGTGGTGGACCGCGACCGTAGCATTGCTGACTTTGTGCCGGTGGCGTACTGGGCCATCGATGTCGACCTGCAACACGAGCGCATGACCTTCACCGCACAATGGCGCGCCACGGAGGATGCCTGTGATGACCAGGGCCGCTGCCTTAATCAGCAATTGGCCCGCGAGGCTGCCGCCGCCATGACCCATGCCGCGAGCGCGCGGCTGGTCAAGCTGCGCACCGAACGCATGCGCGAGGTGGCCCCCCTGCCCTTCGACCTCGGCACCCTGCAGGAAATCTGCTCGAAGAAACTCGGCCTGGGCGCCCAGGAAACCCTGGATATCGCCCAATCCCTCTACGAAACCCACAAAGTCATCACCTACCCGCGCAGCGACTGCGGCTACCTGCCACTGAGCCAGCACAGTGAGGCGCCAAAAATACTCGCGGCGCTGGGCCGTGCGGATGCGGCGGTGCATGAACTGATGCCGCACATCGACCCGCAACGCCGCTCGCGGGCCTGGAACGACGCCAAGGTCAGCGCCCACCACGGCATCATTCCCACCGGGGCCGGCAAGGATGTCGGCCAACTCACCGGCAAACATCGCGCGGTCTACACCCTGATTCGCGCGCGTTACCTGGCGCAATTTCTGCCCAACCATGAGTTTGATCGCACCCAGGCCGATTTCGATTGCGCAGGCCAGGCCTTGCGCGCCGTGGGCAAAGTCGTGATCGAGCCCGGCTGGAAACGCGCGTTGCCCGAAGCGCTGGCGCCGGCCAAGGGCCGTGAAGCGCCTGCCCCTCAAGCCTTGCCAAGGTTGGTACAGGGCCAGGATTACGCGGTGGCCAAGGTCAATCTCAAGGACCTGTGGACCCAGCCGCCCAAGCCCTTTACCGAAGGCGACCTGATCAAGGCGATGAAAAATGTTGCCAAGCTGGTGCAGGACCCGCTGCTCAAGCAAAAGCTCAAGGACACCACCGGCATTGGCACCGAAGCCACACGTGCCGGGATTATCCAGGGTTTGCTGGACCGTGGTTACCTGGTGAAGAACGGCAAGGCGCTGTCGGCCACACCGGCAGCGTTCAGCCTGATCGACGCGGTGCCGCGGGCTATCGCCGACCCTGGCACCACCGCGATCTGGGAGCAGGCGCTGGACATGGTGCAAAGCGGTGAAATGAGTTTGGAAGAATTCGTCGCCAAACAGGCGGCCTGGATGAGTAAACAAGTGGCCCGCTGCAACGGCATGCGCATGACCATTACCGGGCCCGCGAGCCCGGCAGGCCGAGGTGCCACGCCCTGGAAAACCAAGCGCAAGTCCACCAAGAGCAAGACGGCGGCCAGCCCCAAACGGGCCAAAAAGCCGACAAGTACCGGGTAAACACTGAAAAAATCCGGCAAATGACGTTTTTCGACGGGTTTAACGCCGCTTTGGACCTTGCCCCGGCGTAGGCGGTCTAGGATTCTGTAGGGGACCCGCTGACTTCCAAACAACAACACCGGAGTGGCCGCCATGAAAACCGTTGCACAAGTGCTCAAAGCCAAGGACCAGAAAAACCAGGACGTCCATACCATCCAATGGGACCACACCGTATTTGAAGCGCTGGTGCGGATGTCGGAGAAAAACGTCGGGGCCTTGCCGGTCGTCAAGGAAGGCGCAGTGGTAGGGATCATCAGCGAAAGGGATTACGCACGTAAGCTCATTCTCAAAGGTTTGTCGTCGGTCACCACACGGGTCGATGAGGTGATGAGTTCGCCTGTGATCACCGTGGATACCCATAAAAGTGTCGATGAGTGCATGAACATCATGACCGACAGCCACTTGCGCCACTTGCCCGTCGTCGAAGACGGCAAACTGCTGGGCCTGTTGTCGATCGGAGACTTGGTAAAAGAAGCCATCGCCGAACAGGCCGACTTGATCAAACAGCTGGAGCAGTACATCCGCGGCGAATAGGGGACCCCATGCTCGACACACTGGAACATCAAGAAGACCACCTGGACATACTGCAACGCGCGATGGCTGAACGGCGCTTCGTGGTGTTGACCGGTGCAGGGATCAGCACGTCGTCGGGCATCCCTGACTATCGCGACAGCGAAGGCGTGCGGCGCGGCAAGGCGCCGATGATGTACCAGGAATTCCTTGCCACCCCACAGGCGCGCCGCCGCTACTGGGCGCGAGCGATGCTGGGTTGGCCGAGGGTACGTATTGCGCAACCGAACAAGGCCCACCTGGCACTGGCGACGCTGCAGCAACGCCAGTGCATCGCCGGGCTGATCACGCAAAACGTCGATGCCCTGCATGACCAGGCGGGCAGCCATGCTGTGATCGAGCTGCATGGCAGCCTGCACCGGGTGCTGTGCCTGGACTGCCAACTACGCAGTGCCCGCGATGTGGTTCAGCGGCAGATGGAAATGGATAACCCGTACCTGGCGCAGGTACATGCCGTGCAGGCGCCCGACGGCGACACCCTGCTCGACCCGACATTTGAAGAACACTTCCAGGTGCCGCGCTGCCCCCATTGCGGTGGAGAGCGCCTGAAACCGGATGTGGTGTTCTTTGGCGAAAACGTGGCGCCGGCGACAGCCGCCAGGGCAATGAGCGCGGTGCAGCATGCCGACGGTTTGCTGGTTGTGGGCTCGTCGCTGATGGCCTATTCAGCCTTTCGCCTGTGCAAGGCCATGGTCGAACAAGGCAAGCCGGTGATTGCCATCAACTTGGGCAAAACCCGTGGGGATGAGCTGTTGCAGGTGAAGATCCAGGCATCCTGCGAGCGGCTATTGCCATTGCTTGTAGACCGGTTGAGCTGAGACTGAACAGTGGCCTCCTGTGGCAAGCGGGCTTGCCACAGGAAACCGACTCGCCGCAAACCATCCCCGCGACCTGTACCGCCAGAAAATGACGCCCAAGTCACGTTTTTCCGTATTCTCCCGCCCCGACAACGATTTATGTAGTGCCTTAAAATAATCACTACATAATCGTTGACGTAGGCTTTTTGTCCTTGCATGATCTAGACGTCTCCCGGATCGGGAGCGTTGGTAACACGTGTTTTGAAAGAGCTCGTCTGACCGCCGAGCTGTTTTTTCCGGATGTGCACTGCCCACAAGGCAGATTGATGAAGCTGACCGGCCCGCAAGGTTCGGTACAAGGAGCTCAAACGCTGCTTGTCTTCGTTATGAAACCATTGCGTAGCAGTTCATCAGCAAGACTACATGCATCAGGTTCAAGACCCTGCCCGTATTCGGCAGACCGTCACTGACGCCCGGTTTTCGAAGCCGGAGACAACTAAGCAGTTTTAACGGAATCAACTGATAGATCGCCAACTGGTCAAGGGGCTTACACTATGAATCTGAACAACCAACCAACTATCGATGAATTGGCTGAGATGTTCGCAGCGCAGAAAGACACACTCGACGACCATATCCTGTGGATTGGAAAATCCGGCGAAGTGCAAATTGACTGCCTGGCGCCCCACACCGAAGAAGCCGAGTTCGACCGCAATCACCGTGAACTGGCGGCGCGCCTGAAGATGTACCGCCGCGGTCAGGGTTATGTCGGCAAGAAAGCCGCGGCCGATCGTAACTTTATCGAGCAAGTGTTCCATACACTTAATACCGAATGGCAGAACCTTAAAGGCCAATCGCACGTTAAAGTGATTGATAGATACTGCTGATAACAGCGCCACTCAATATATGAGCCCGCTCGTTTGATCGAGCGGGCTTTTTATTTCCTGCATTACAACAACGCGGGAAACCTGCCCTTCGCTGCTTCCTCGCGGAAGATATCGAACAACACCTGCGCCGCCGCCGAGAGTTCATGCCCAGGTTTGCTCAATACGCCAATCGGCCGCTCGATGACCGGGCCGTTCAAGGTGATGCACCGGGCGCCCGCCTCCTCCATCTGCCGTGCGCACAACGCCGGCACGGCGCTGACCCCCAAGCCGCTGGCGACCATCTTGCCCACCGTCGCCAGTTGATGGCTCTCCAGAGCGACCGGTAACTTCATCTGCAAGGCGCCCAGGTGCTCTTCGAGCATCACGCGTACCGTGGAAGGCCGTTGCAGGGTAATGAAGGGTTGCTCCAGCAGGGTTTTCCAGTCGATCTCGCCACGCTGCGCCAAGGGCGAGTCACCCGGCACCACGGCAATAAAGCGGTCCAGGTACAGTGGGGTGAAGACCAGCGACGAACTTTCCGACGGCTCGAACGCCACGCCCAATTCCACTTGGCGGTCGCGGACCATCTCCAGCACCTGCTCGTTGATCAGGTCATGCACCGTCACATTCACCTGAGGGTAACGTGCGCGGAATATCTTCAGGATCGGCGGCAACAGGTTGCCTGCAAACGACGGCATCGCGGCCACCGTGACCCGCCCACGCTGCAAGGTGAAACGCTGGCGCAGTTCATCCTCGGCGTTGTCCCAATCGGCAATCAGCCGACGTGCCAGGGGCAGCAGCGATTCGCCTTCAGGGGTGAGCGCGACATTGCGCGTATTGCGGCTGAACAAGCGCCCGCCCAGGCCTTCTTCAAGCCCCTTGATGGTCAGGCTCAGCGCCGATTGAGAGAGATGCAAGCGCTCGCAAGCAGCGGCAAAACTCAGGCTCTGGGCCACGGCGAGAAAGGCGCGCATCTGTTTAACTGTCATGAAGCTGCTCCGGACCAAGGCTCGACTATGCTGTTTTTTAAATCAATCAACCTTAAAAAACAACTTAACAAATCAATGCGTCGGCGCAACACTCACGTCATTGGCTGGCCCCACACATAATAAAAGAGGTGCATATGGCAGGTTTCGATAAACGCGTGGCGTCCTACGAGGAAGCACTGGCAGGCCTGGAGGACGGCATGACCGTACTCGCCGGTGGTTTTGGCCTGTGTGGCATTCCGGAAAACCTCATCGCCGAGATCAAACGCAAAGGCACCCGCGACCTGACCGTGGTTTCCAATAACTGCGGCGTCGACGGTTTCGGTTTGGGCGTGCTGCTGGAAGAAAAGCAGATCAGCAAAGTGATCGCCTCGTACGTGGGTGAAAACGCGCTGTTCGAGAAGCAGCTGCTCAGCGGCGAAATCGAAGTGGTCCTCACCCCCCAAGGCACCCTGGCCGAAAAAATGCGCGCAGGCGGTGCTGGCATCCCGGCCTTCTTTACCGCCACCGGCGTCGGCACCCCGGTCGCCGAAGGCAAGGAAACCCGCGAGTTCAACGGGCGCCCTTACCTGATGGAAGAGTCGATCACCGGCGACTTCGCCATCGTCAAAGGCTGGAAAGCCGACCACTTCGGCAACGTCATCTACCGCCACACCGCCCAGAACTTCAACCCGCTGGCCGCCACCGCGGGCAAGATCACCGTGGTCGAAGTCGAAGAAATCGTCGAACCGGGCGAGCTGGACCCGGCGCAGATCCACACCCCTGGCATCTACGTCGACCGGATCATCTGCGGCACGTTCGAGAAGCGCATCGAACAGCGCACCGTGCGCAAATAATCCGCCCCCCGCCCGAACAATAAGAGGAAAAAACCATGGCGCTTACCCGCGAACAAATGGCCCAACGCGTCGCCCGCGAAATGCAGGACGGTTTCTACGTCAACCTGGGCATCGGCATCCCGACCCTGGTGGCCAACTACATCCCCGAAGGCATGGAAGTAATGCTGCAATCGGAAAACGGCCTGCTGGGCATGGGGCCGTTTCCTACTGAAGAAACCATCGATGCCGACATGATCAACGCCGGCAAACAAACCGTGACCGCGCGCATCGGCGCTTCGATCTTCTCCTCCGCCGAGTCCTTCGCCATGATTCGCGGCGGGCATGTCGACCTCACCGTGCTCGGCGCGTTTGAGGTGGACGTGCAGGGCAACATCGCCTCGTGGATGATCCCCGGCAAGCTGGTCAAGGGCATGGGCGGCGCGATGGACCTGGTGGCAGGCGCGGAAAACATCATCGTGATCATGACCCACGCGTCCAAGGACGGTGAGTCGAAACTGCTCAGCCAATGCAGCCTGCCGCTGACCGGCGCCAACTGCATCAAGCGTGTACTGACGGACCTCGCATACCTGGAAATCGAAAATGGCGCTTTTGTCCTCAAGGAACGCGCACCTGGCGTCAGCGTTGAAGAGATTGTGAGCAAGACCGCCGGTAAACTGATCGTCCCGGACCACGTTCCAGAAATGCACTTCCAGTGAGGACAGATTCCATGCAAGACGTCGTGATTGTTGCTGCCACCCGCACCGCCGTGGGCAGCTTTCAAGGTTCGCTGGCAGCTATCCCGGCACCGGAACTGGGCGCCGCCGTGATCCGTCGCCTGCTGGAGCAGACCGGCCTGGACCCGGCTGAAGTCGATGAAGTGATCCTCGGCCAGGTCCTCACCGCCGGCAGCGGCCAGAACCCCGCACGCCAGGCGTCGATCCTCGCCGGCCTGCCCCACGCCGTACCGGCCCTGACCTTGAACAAAGTCTGCGGCTCGGGCCTGAAGGCCCTGCACCTGGGCGCCCAAGCCATCCGTTGTGGCGACGCCGAGGTGATCATCGCCGGCGGCATGGAAAACATGAGCCTGGCGCCGTACGTTTTACCTGCCGCGCGCACCGGTTTGCGCATGGGCCACGCGAAGATGATCGACAGCATGATCACCGACGGCCTGTGGGATGCGTTTAACGACTATCACATGGGCATCACCGCCGAGAACCTGGTGGACAAATACGGTATCAGCCGTGAAGCCCAGGACGCCTTTGCGGCCGCGTCGCAACAAAAAGCCAGCGCCGCCATTGAGGCTGGGCGGTTTGTCGACGAGATCACACCGATCCTGATTCCCCAGCGCAAAGGCGAGCCGGTGGCCTTCGCCGTGGATGAGCAACCACGCGCAGGTACCACCGCCGAGTCCCTGGCCAAACTCAAGCCAGCGTTCAAGAAAGACGGCAGCGTGACCGCCGGCAACGCCTCCAGCCTCAACGACGGCGCCGCCGCAGTGCTGCTGATGAGCGCCGACAAGGCCAAGGCCCTCGGCCTGCCGGTACTCGCGCGTATCGCCAGCTACGCGAATGCCGGCGTCGACCCGGCGATCATGGGTATCGGCCCGGTCTCCGCCACCCGCCGCTGCCTGGACAAAGCCGGTTGGAGTCTGGGCGACCTGGACCTGATCGAAGCCAACGAAGCCTTCGCCGCGCAATCCCTGGCAGTCGGCAAAGAGCTGGAATGGGATGCGGAAAAGGTCAACGTCAATGGCGGCGCCATCGCCATCGGCCACCCGATCGGCGCCTCGGGCTGCCGCGTGCTGGTGACCCTGCTGCATGAAATGATCAAGCGCGATGCCAAAAAAGGCTTGGCCACGCTGTGCATCGGCGGCGGCCAAGGCGTGGCCCTGGCCCTCGAGCGCAGCTGATTTAAAGAGCAACACGGAAAGGGCCTGGTTCCACGAAAACCAGGCCTTTTCTTTATGCGGTATGCCTGAAAAAACACAGCCTAAATGTGGGAGCGGGCTTGCTCGCGAATGCGGTGGGTCAGTTATTGGATGCGCCAACTGACACGCCCCCTTCGCGAGCAAGCCCGCTCCCACA